>DAIQQI010000269.1:0-4639 GCA_036786925.1 Steroidobacteraceae bacterium | reverse complement strand
GCACCGCATCGTTGTCGAAGCTGATCGGCGGTTCCATCGCCGTCAGGCACAGCAACTGCAACATGTGATTCTGCACCATGTCGCGCAGCGCGCCGGCGCGGTCGTAATAGCTCCAGCGCCCGCCGACACCGACTGATTCGGCGACCGTGATCTGCACATGGTCGATGTAGGTGCGATTCCACAACGGCTCGAACAAACCGTTAGCAAATCGCAGCACCATCAGGTTCTGCACGGTCTCTTTGCCGAGGTAATGATCGATTCTGAAAATCTGCTGCTCGGCGAAACTCGCGCCAATGACTGCATTGATCGCCTGGGCTGACACCAGGTCCTTGCCCAGCGGTTTTTCCAGCACCACGCGCGACACTGGCGAAATCAATCCGGCCGTTGCGAGATGCGTCGCGATCGGGCCGAACAACTCGGGCGCGGTCGCGAGGTAGAAACAGCGAACCACGAGCTCGCGCCCAAGCAGTGCCGCTGCGAGCCGGGCAAAGCCGGCGCTCTCCGCGACGTCGACCTCGAGGTAATCGAGTCTCGCGGCGAAACGTGCCCACGCGGCCTCATCGAAATGACCGTCCGGCACGTAGGTTTCACACGATTCATGTACCAGTGCGCGATAGGCGTCCTGGGACATTGCGCCACGCGACACGGCGATGATGCGGCCGTCGGCTGGCAGGCGGCCCTCGCGGTCCAGGTGATACAGGGCCGGCAACAATTTGCGCTTGGCGAGGTCGCCGCGCCCTCCAAAAACAACCATGTCGAACGGGTGAGAAATCGGAGCGCTGCTGGTAGGCATGGAGTACCTTTTAACTATTTACTGACAGCGCTGTCAAGCCTAGAATACCAGCTGTTCATCCGGAGCTTGCATGACCGCAGTCAGGGCCACGATCAACGACGTTGCGACCCTTGCCCGGGTTTCCATCAAGACCGTCTCGCGCGTCACCAACCGGGAACCGAATGTGCGCGCGGCGACCCGTGCGCGCGTCGACAAGGCGATCGCGGCGCTGGATTATCGCCCCTCCCCGGCGGCCCGCAATCTCGCCACCCAGCGTTCCTTCGTGATCGGCCTGTTGTACGACGACCGCAGCGCCACCGTCAGCTACATCACCGGCATCCAGTCGGGCATCCTGGACGCGGTCGAGCGGGCCCGGTATCAGATGCTCATTCATCGCTGCAACTTCGACCAGCCGAGCCTGGCATCCGATGTGATCGAACTGGTGCGCCGCTCGCACCTCGAGGGACTGATACTGACCCCGCCGCTGTCCGACGTCAGCAAACTGGCACGGGCCCTCGACAACGAGGGGATCGACTACGTCAAGATCGCGCCCGGCGTCAGGACTGCGCCCGGCAAGGGCGTGTACAGCAACGACCGCGTCATTTGTGCGCAAATGACCCAGTACCTGGCGTCGCTCGGTCATACACGCATCGGTTTCATTACCGGACACCCGCAGCACATCATTGTCGGAACGCGCTTCAGTGGCTACCGCGACGGCCTGGCCGCAAGCAGGCTGCCATTTGATCCCGGCCTCGTGGCCACGGGCCTCAACTCATTCGAGTCGGGCATCGTCTGCGGCAGGCAATTGCTAACACGCAGGCGCCGGCCGACGGCCATTTTCGCCAGCAACGATGAAATGGCCGCGGGGGTGCTGCGGGTCGCGCACGAGCTGGGTATTGCCGTACCGGCCGACCTGTCCATCGCCGGATTTGACGACATCCCGCTGGCGCGCCAGACCTGGCCGTCGCTGACCACGATCCGGCAGCCCATCTCCGAACTTGCCGAGCGCGCCGCGGAACTGCTGCTAGCCCGGCTCAGCAATCAGCCGACGCCTAACAGAAACGACAACATCATCGAGTCCGTCCTGGTGTTGCGCGATTCGACCGGCGGGGAGCAGCGACCATGAACACGTCCGAGATCTTTCTCATCGCGCTGTTCATCATCTTCTCCGTGCCTTACCTGATCTGGAGGCTGGGTCGCACCGAGTACTTTGCGCCGCTGGTCGTGGTGCAGATCATCACCGGCATCGTGCTCGGCCCCGGCCTGCTCGGCGCCGCGTTCCCCGACTACTACAGCTTTGTCTTCAATCCCAAGGTCGTGCAGTCCCTGAACGGCGTCGCGTGGTGGGCGGTGATGTGTTTTGTCTGGCTTGCGGGCATCGAACTGGACATCAAAAGCGCCTGGCAGCATCGGCGCGAAACCTCCATCACCGCGGGTTTTGCGCTCGGAGTACCGCTGGCAACGGGCTGTATCGCCGCCGCCGGCTTAACGTTCTATGAAGGCTGGATCGGACCACGGGCCACAACCTGGCAGTTCATTCTGGGAATCGGCATGTCCTGCGCCGTAACGGCGCTGCCCATCCTGGTACTGTTCCTCGAGAAACTGCATATCCTGCGCACCGTGTTAGGTCAGCGCATCCTGCGCTACGCGAGCCTGGATGATGTCGCGATCTGGGGCGTGCTGGCGCTGATTCTCATGGACTGGCAGCGCGTCGGCAAGCAATTGACCTTCCTGTTGGCGTTCGCGGTGATCGTTGTTGGCCTGCGCCGCCTCATGCTGCGCGTACCGCAGCGCGACCGCTGGTACCTGGGGTTGATATGGCTTGCCGTCTGCGGCTTCGGCGCGGATTGGTCCGGTCTGCATTTCATGGTTGGCGCTTTTCTCGCCGGCGCGGTCATGGATCGCGACTGGTTCGATCACGACCAGCTGGATGCGCTGCGCGGCCACGTGCTGTTAGTCATGATGCCGGTATTCTTCCTGAGCACCGGGCTGCGCACTGAATGGCAGGTAGGTGGCACGCAGGTGTTCCTCGCCGCTGCCGTGTTGCTGCTCGCCGCGGTGACGGGCAAGCTGCTCGGGACGCGGATTGCCGGCCGGCTGCTGGGCTGGCCCGCCGCAGAAAGTTCGCTGATTGGCTGGCTGCTGCAGACCAAAGCGCTGATCATGATCATCTTCGCGAACATCCTGCTCGACAAGGGCGTGATCACGCCCACGACCTTCACCGCCCTGCTGTTGATGGCGGTCGGCAGCACGATGCTGACCATTCCGGTCGTGACACCGATACTGAAGCGACTGCAACCCGGGCGCCACTGAGGTCGTGCTTTTGCTAACGCACAAGGTCCGACAGGCGAAGTGCGCTCGATCGGCACCCTGACACGCGGCCTCAACGCCCAGAGAGTTCAACCTCTAGTTCCTCCAGACTGCGGCCCTTGGTCTCCGGCAGCAGGCGCATGATCAAGGGCAGGCCTGCAAGCGCAAAGACGCCGTAGATAAGGAAAGTCGCGGAATTCCCGAGGCGCGCCAGTTCCCACGGGAAGACGAGTTGCACCAGAAAGCTTACCGCCGAATTGATCAGTCCGACGAATGAAATGGCGACCCCGCGCACGCGGTTCGGGAACAGCTCGGAGAACAGCACCCACATCACCGGGCCTAACGACATGGCGAAGCTCGCAACGAATATCAGGATACCGACCAGGATCAGCTGCGGATTGAGATTGGCTGCCGCGAAACCATACGCCAGCAGCAGCATGCTGCCCCCGATTCCCGCCAGGCCCGCGAGCAACAGTGGCCGCCGGCCAAGCCGATCGATCAACAAGATCGCCAGCACGGTAAAAACGAGATTGACCAGTCCGACCAGAATTGCCTGCATGAACGACGCATCGGTCCCGACCCCGGACTGCTCGAAAATCATCGGCGCATAGAAAAACACCGAGTTGATGCCGGTGATCTGTTGCAGCACGCCCACCAGGACGCCGATGACTATGACGCGCCGCAGTGCCGGGCGAAACAGTTCCCGGACCGATGCGGCTTCCTGCTCACTGCCCGCGGCCAGAGACGCCTTGACCTGCTGCAACTCCTGGTCCGCCAGCGCGTCGCCGTTAGCCTTGCGCAGCACATCCAGCGCTGCGGCATCCTGGCCGCGCATCGCCAGCCAACGCGGGCTCTCGGGCACCGTGTACAGCGCAACGAAATAGAACAGCGATGGCAGCGCCTCGATGCCGAGCATCCAGCGCCAGGCCCAGCGGTCCAGGCCGAGCGCCACTGCCCACTCGCCGCCGGCATGGCCGAATTTCAGGATCAGGTAGTTGCTGAAGAACGCCGCCGAGATACCGATCACGATGTTGAGCTGGTTGAAGGAGACCATACGGCCGCGCAGGGCCGCCGGCGCGAGTTCAGCGATGTACAGCGGCGCCGTGATCAGCGCGGCGCCAACACCGAGACCGCCTAACATGCGTGCGGCGACCAGCGTGGCGAAGTCGGGTGCGATGGCGGACAGTATCGCGGAGACCAGGAACAGCAGCGCGGCCAGCTTCAGTACCGGGCGCCGGCCGATGCGGTCGCTGAGCGGGCCCGCAAGCATCATGGCCAGCGTAGATGTCAGGGTCAGCGAAGCCACGGCCCAGCCGAGCTGAATCTTGCTCAGGCTGAATTCCGGCTCGATGAACGACACGACGCCCGAGATCACCGAGACATCGAATCCCATCAGGAATCCGCCGAGTGCCACGATCAGCGCCGTCTTGACCGTGTAGAAGGTATTGCTGGTCACGTTGGCGTCCGCCTGTGGTTATTGGCCAAGAATGCTGAATTCGGCCCGCAGCTCCGCCGTGGAGCTGCCGCCGATCCAGACGTCAAAATCGCCGGGCTCGG
>DAIQQI010000483.1:0-1426 GCA_036786925.1 Steroidobacteraceae bacterium | reverse complement strand
CGAATCGATCGACGCGCTCGCGATGGTGTTGCCGGTCAACGGCACGCGCGAAGCGCTGTTTGCGGTTGCCCAGGCGCTGGTCGATCGCGGGGCGCAGGCGCCGCTGGTGGCGATGCCGAATCCCTTCTACCAGATCTACGAGGGCGCCGCGTTGTTAGCAGGCGCCGAGCCGCATTTCCTGAACACTACCGCCGCGACGCGCTATGTGCCTGATCTGGACGCCGTGCCGGCCGATGTCTGGCGGCGCTGCCAGTTGCTCTACATCTGCTCGCCGGGCAACCCCACGGGCGCAACCCTCGGCAGCGCCTGGCTGCGCCAGGCACTGGAACTGGCGGAGCGCTACGACTTCGTCATCGCGTCGGATGAGTTCTATGCCGAGTTGTATCGCGACGACGCCAACCCGCCGACCAGTCTGTTAGCTGCCGCGCAACAGATGGGCAACGGGAAATTCACGCACTGCCTGGCGTTCCACAGCCTCTCAAAGCGCTCGAACCTGCCCGGCCTGCGCTCCGGGTTCGTCGCCGGGGACCCGGCGCTGATCGAGAAGTTCCTGCTGTACCGGACCTATCATGGGTCCGCGATGGCCGTGCCGACCCAGCTCGCGAGCATGGCGGCCTGGAATGACGACGCCCATGTCGTCGCCAACCGCGCGCTGTACCGCGAGAAATACGCCCGTGTATTGCCGCTGTTAGCTCCGTTCTGGCAGGTCAGCGAACCAGACGGCGGTTTCTATCTGTGGCCCGAGGTCGGCGCTGACGACCAGGCCTTTACGCGCGAGCTGTACGCCGCGACCCATGTGACCGTCGTTCCGGGATCATTCCTGGCGCGCGCCACGCCCGCCGGCAACCCGGGGCTCGGCCGCGTGCGCATTTCCCTGGTAGCTTCGGTTGATGAATGCGTCAGCGCCGCGCAACGCATCCGCGCTTTTCTGGAGAACGGGTAATGCCAAACACTGCGTCCCTGCAACCGCTGATCGAGGCTGCGTTCGAAAAACGCGCCGAACTCACGCCCGCCAGTATCGACGGCAACCTGCGTACCGCACTGGATAGCTGCCTGCAGCTGTTAGACAGCGGCAAGGCGCGGATCGCCGAAAAAATCGACGGCCGGTGGATCGTGCATGACTGGCTGAAGAAGGCGGTGCTGCTTTATTTCCGGGCGCACGACAATCGCGCCGTCGAAGCCGGCTACACCCGCTTTTTCGACAAGGTGCCGCTCAAGTACGCGCACATGAGCGAGGCCGCCATCCGCGCCTCGGGCGTCCGCGTGGTGCCGGACGCCGTCGTGCGCCAGGGCGCCTATATCGGACCTAACGTGGTGCTGATGCCGAGTTTCGTCAACATCGGCGCCTACGTCGACAGCGGCACGATGGTGGATACCTGGGCCACGGTCGGTTCCTGCGCGCAGATCGGCAAGAACGTGCACCTGT
>DAIQQI010000268.1:0-4660 GCA_036786925.1 Steroidobacteraceae bacterium | reverse complement strand
GAGAGCCGCACAATCACCGGCTGCGGTGCAAACGCTGCCGCAATCTGCGCGATGCCCTCGGACAATTTTTCGACGTAGAAGCCAACCGGGTCGCTGTAGCCGGCCATCTGCACGCGGATCTGGTCCTGCAGCGCCTTGTCCTGCCGGTCGAATTCCAGCAGTGCGCGCGGATGCACGCCGATCATGCGATTGATGATGAATTCCAGCCGTGCCAGGCCCACGCCGCGATGCGGAATGCCGGCAAAATCAAAAGCGCGATCGGGGTTGCCGACATTCATCATGATCTTGACCGGGGGCTCGGGCAGCGAATCGAGCTCGATGACCTGCTTTTCGAAATCCAGCCGGCCCTCGTAGACGAAGCCCGCATCGCCCTCGGCGCAGGACACGGTGACATCCTGGCCTTCGCTGACCCGTTGCGTGGCGTCGCCGCAGCCGACCACCGCAGGGATGCCCAGTTCGCGCGCGATGATGGCGGCGTGGCAGGTGCGTCCGCCGCGATTGGTCACGATGGCGGAGGCGCGTTTCATGACCGGTTCCCAGTCCGGGTCGGTCATATCCGCGACCAGCACGTCGCCGGGCCGGACGCGCGCCATTTCCCCGACATCGCGAATGATGCGCGCCGGACCGCTGCCGATGCGCTGGCCAATACTGCGACCGGTCACCAGCACCTTTGAGTGCTTCTTGAGTGTGTAACGCTGCAAGGTGCGGCCGGCGCGGCTCTGCACGGTTTCCGGCCTGGCCTGCAGGATGAAAATCTCGCCGGTAACGCCATCCTTGCCCCACTCGATATCCATCGGCTGGCCGTAGTGCTGCTCGATGATCAGCGCCTGCGTGGCCAGTTGCATGAGGTCGGCATCGCCTAACGAAAACTTCTGGCGCTCGGCGACCGGAACTTCCACGGTCCGCACGCGCTCGCCCTGCGCGGGGTCGCCATAGATCATCTTGATGGCCTTGCCGCCGAGATTGCGCCGCAGCACCGCAGGCCGGCCGGCGCGGATGTTAGGTTTGTAGAGATAGAACTCGTCGGGGTTGACTGCGCCCTGCACCACGGTTTCGCCCAGGCCATAGGACGCCGTGATGAACACCACGTCGCGGAAACCGGAATCCGTGTCGAGCGTGAACATGACGCCGCTCGTGCCGAGATCCGAGCGCACCATGTACTGTACGCCGGCGGACAACGCCACCAGCGAATGATCGAAGCCCTGGTGCACGCGGTAGGCAATGGCACGATCATTGAACAGCGACGCAAACACCTCGTGCATCGCCCTGAGCACGCCGTCCTCGCCGCGCACGTTCAGAAAGGTTTCCTGTTGCCCGGCGAACGATGCGTCCGGCAGGTCCTCGGCGGTAGCCGAGGAACGGACCGCAACCGCGATGTCTTTTCCCGCGGACATCTTGCGCAGGCTTGCTAACACGGCGTCCTGCAGGGCGCGCGGAAAGGGCGTGGCGAGTATGGCGGCGCGGATTTCCGCGCCAACCCTGGCAAGCTTGGGCACGTCGTCGACATCGAGGTCGGCGAGCGTGGCGCGGATTTTTTCGTCGAGGCCGCCTTGCTTCAGGAATTCCCGATACGCCGCGGCCGTGGTGGCAAAGCCCTGGGGTACTTTGACGCCCAGCGAAGCCAGCTGGCCGATCATCTCGCCCAGCGAGGAATTCTTGCCGCCGACAGTATCGACATCGCGGCGGGTCAGGGTCTCAAACGGCAGAACGTGCACAGTCACAATACGCTCCCGCATCGGTGGCTGGGTACTTGCCACCGGCGCCATCACAATGAAACACTCCAGCCGCTAGTGTGCCAAAGGCGAGGGGCCGATAGTGAACCGACGGATGGTGTTTTTTGTGTCTGACCAGACTGGCGTGACCGCTGAGACCATGGGCCACAGCCTGCTGACGCAATTCGATGGCCTGGAGTTCCGGCCGGTGACTGTGCCCTTTGTATCCGATGTCGCCAAGGCACGGGAAGTCGTCGACCGGATCAACCGTGCCGGCGATGAATCGGGCATCAAGCCGATCATCTTTGCGACCCTGGTGCAGGATGAGGTGCGCGAGGTCGTCAAGCAGAGCCGCGCGCTGTTTCTTGACTTTTTTGAGGCGTTTGTCGGTCCGATGGAGCAGGAGCTCTCCAGCCGCTCGACCCACCGGGCCGGCCGCGCGCATGGTATTGCCGACCAGCAGGTCTATGAAGCGCGCATCAATGCCACGAGTTTCGCGCTGGCGAACGATGATGGGTCCGGCCGCGACTATGCGCGCGCGGATGTCGTGTTGATCGGCGTATCGCGATCCGGCAAGACGCCGACCTGCCTGTACCTGGCGCTGCAGTATGGTGTCTGTGCCGCGAATTATCCGCTCACCGAGGATGACCTGGAATCCGGACGCCTGCCGGCCATGGTTGCAGGATTTCGCGAAAAACTGTTCGGCCTAACAATCGCGCCGGAACGATTGCAGCAGATTCGCCATGAGCGGCGGCCGGACAGCAAATACGCGTCCGCGCAGCAGGTGCAATACGAGCTGCGCGCGGCCGAGGCCCTGTTCCAGCGCAATGGTATCTCATACCTCAATACGACCGAATGTTCAATTGAAGAAATTGCGAGTCGCATACTTGATAGCACCGGGATCGAGCGCCGCGTTCGACCGTGATCCGATTCGCAAAAACCAGGCTTGCAGCGCCCAGCGATCAGGATATAGTCGAACGCAATGACTGAGGCCCTGGCGCAGATAGATTCGCTGCAGGTCGTGAGCTGGCGCTCCCGGCCGGGGAGTTTTGTCGCCCTGATGAGCCTGTACGAAAGCAATTACCTGCGTTTTCGTCATCTTGTTAGTAATACCGTGCCGGCGGATGGCCGATGGGTCTCGGTGGTCGCCGGACAGTGTGATCTGGTTCTCACTGTCGGTGAGCGCGGCCCCTATACCACGACTTTCAACCTGACTTACTGGCTTGACGACGACGTGGATCCGGCCGTCCCGGACATGACATTGCGCCTGTATCACGACGCGCGCCTGCTGGAGGCGCAGGCCTGGGCGACCAGCCACAGGCACGATGGCCTGCGGCGCTGGCGCATGCAGGTAGAGCGTGAACTGGATCAGCGCTGGGCACGCAACGTAATGCTAAATAAATGGCTGGATTACTGCGTCGACTGCGGACACCATTTTGCGGCTGAGGGCTTTAGCGCCTGACAGGCCCTGGCTGACAGGCCTAGACTGAAAAAGGTGACCGGCGTCAGACCCTACCCGGTTGCCAATGAAGTCACTTTCCCAGATCAATATCGCCAAGCTGACCATGCTCGGCACGCCGGAGCCGAAGCCCGACGACGAGCGTGTGCTCGAGCTGTTTCGCAATCGCAGCGAACTCAAGAAAGCCTATTCCGAGCTGCAGGATGAAATCCATGCGCTCAAGGATCGCCTCAAACAACAGGAAGGCGTCACCGCGCGCGTGCAGGAAATGCTGCAGGAGCTCGAGGCAAGGCTCCAGGCTCCCGAGACCGCCTATCCGGCGCTGGTGTTCTACAGCCTGAAAAGACTCTGGAATACCGGCAATGGTTTGTTAGCCAGGTTCGCTGAAGAACTGCACCGGCAGCAGCTCGAAAAAGAGAGCAGAGCCTACCTGGTCGAGTCGAACCGGCGGCGCTTCGAAAAGCGGCGTGTGCTGGATGCAGCGGTGCAGCAGGCAAACAACGATTGCGCCGAAGCCGAGCAGCGGCTCGCGGTCCTGGAGGCCAAGCGCATCAGCCTCGCCAAGCCGTGGCATTATTTCAAGCGCAAAGAACTGGAAGAACGCATCGCGCTCGCCAATGCCGCGGTGCGGGCTGCGCGCGGGGACATGGAGCCGGTACAGCTGGAACTTGCGAAATTCGAGCAGGAAAGCCAGGAGCCGTTTGCGGGTATTTCTCTGGACGCGAAACGCGCGATCAATACGGCGGTCATCGCATTTGCAGAGTTGCTATGCGCGCGGCTGGCCAAGACGCCGCTGGTCGGCCTCGCCAAGACCGCCAGCCTCAAGCGGTCGAGCACCGATAATTATGGTACGCGGCCCGAATGCGAGGCCCTGATCGAGGACGTCAGTCGTGCCATGGCCATTCTCGGGCAGTGCACACCGTCCGGCGCGGAATTCAAGGCGCGCGCAGAACAGCTGCGCCAGACGGCGCGCTATCGCGCTGCCGACGATTGCACGCCGGTCGCGGAATCGGTGGCCATGGCGCCAGCCAAGCCGCACAACGGCGGGTTGCGAGCCAGGGCCGAACCCACGATACCTAACATCATCGCCGAAGACACCTGGGATATCTTCAAGGTTCTGTTGCGCTGAGCCCGGCGGTTGGTGCCGTCCGGCGCCACAGTCGCGCCAGGTGGCCGCGCGCGTTGTCCAGCCAGATGTAGAACACGGGCACGACGAACAGCGAAGTGATGGCGCCAAATGCCAGGCCGCCCATGATGGTGCGTGCCATCGGTGCGTACGAGGGACCGGCGGCGCCGACCGCCAGCTGCGAATCGCCTAACGCCAGGGGCAGCAGGCCCAGCACCGTGGTCGCGGTGGTCGTCAGGATCGGGCGCAGACGGTCGCGGCCGGCCTGCAGGATGGCGTCCAGGCGCTCCATGCCGGCCTGGCGCAGGTCCTTGATGTGCGCGACCAGCACGATGCCGATGTTGACCACCACGCCCATCAGTA
>DAIQQI010000267.1:0-4662 GCA_036786925.1 Steroidobacteraceae bacterium | reverse complement strand
GCCCGCGCCTGCCGCACGACACCACCATCACGCCGAACTTCACGATCCTGCACGATTTCCCGCTGTTTCACGACACCGCGGTCATGCAGCGCGGCGGGCATCGGGTGGTGCAGTTCCACCGCAATCTGCCGACGCGCTTCGGCGTGATTCCGCGCTACGGCACGCAGGAACAGGTGCGCTGGTTCGAGTTCGAGCCCGGCTATGTGCTGCACATGGTCAATGCCTGGGAGGACGGCGACTGGATCACCATGGATGGCTGCTTCCAGCCAGATCCCACGATCCGGCGCAATCCCGAAGAGGGACCGTTAGGATCGATGCTGGCCTACCTGCGCTACACCGGGCACCTGCGCCGCTGGCGGATGAATCTCAAGACCGGCGAGAAACATGAGCAGCAGCTCGACGATCTCAACGTCGAGTTCTGCCTGCCCGATGTCTACAAATATGGCGTGAAGACACGCTATTCCTACCATCAGCTGATTCCGACGGACCTGCAGACGCTGGCATTCGAAGGCCTGGTGAAGTACGACCATGAGAACGGCAGTCGCGAGGTTTATCGTTACCCGGCCGGCTGGTACGCCAGCGAAACGCCGTTTGCAAAGAGCACACAGGGCGGCGATGAAGACAGCGGTTATGCCGTCACGTTAGCCACCAGCATGGCGGACTATCGTTCCGAGGCCTGGATCTTCAGTGCCAAGCGCATTACCGACGGACCAATTGCGCGAGTCGCCCTGCCCGGACGCGTGGCCGCCGGGTTCCATGCAACCTGGATCGCCGGCCGCGAACTCTGGCCGGGCGCTGCGCGCGCGTCCTGAGCAGCGCGCTGCAATAAAAAAGCCGTGGCGCCCGGAGGCGTCACGGCTTTTGTTAGATGACAGCTCCGGCTGCGAGCGTCAGAACTTCCAGGTCAGATCGATGCCGTACGTGCGCGGCGCGCCGAACTGCGACACTTCTTCGCCGAAGAACGCGATCGCATTCACGCGATAGAGCTTGTCGGAGACGTTCTTGCCGTACACAGCCACTTCCCACTTCGCATCCTGAGGAGCAAGGCCAACACGCACGTCCAGCAGGCCATAGGCATCCTGCTTGGCAATGTTGTCCGTGTTCCAGAAAAGATCGCTCTGCCAGGAGTACGCGACGTGGAAATTGAGCGCATCGGCCCATTTCCCAAAGCTGGTGGTGAAATCCACGCCCGCACTGATCTGCTCCTTCGGCGTGCGCTGCAGGCGATTGCCGGTGCTGACCAGCCGCTGGCCGGTGCTCGGGTTGATGGCGGTCTCGATGAAGTCCTCGTACTTCGGATCAACGTAGGAACCTGACAGCGAGAGTCGCAGTTCCGGAGTTACCGCAAACTCGAACTCCGCCTCGACGCCCTCGATGTTAGCCGACGCCGCGTTCTGCGTGAGGTTGCACAGGCACTGCGCATTGGTCTGCGTGACCTGCAGGTCCTTGTAGTCCATCTTGAACACCGTGGCATTCAGGCGGATACGACGATTCAGGAGGTTCGACTTGAAACCGACTTCGTAGTTGGTGACCGTCTCGGGATTGTAAGGCACCGCAGCAGCCGCAGCGGTGGCCGCCGTATCTTCAAAGCCGCCACCCTTGAAACCGCGAGCCACCGTCCCGTACATGAACAGCGCGTCGCTCTGCTTCCATTCGAGAATCGCCTGCGGCGTGAATTTATTCCACTTCTGGCCGTAAACCTGCAGGTAGCTGTTGGTGCCTGGCGGCAGCGACAACGGCGTCAGGGTCGCGGTGTCGGTCGGCAGGAAGCGATCGCCGCGGGCAATCGCGATGCCCTGGTTCACGCCTGATTTTTTGTCCTCGGTGTAACGGGCACCGACACTCAGCTTGAGGCCATCGGTGAACTTGTACGCGATCTGGCCGAACACCGCGGAGCTCTTGTTCTTGCCGTTGTTGATCCACTGCGACTGGCCGCTCAGTGTTCTGAGTGCGTTGGCAAACGGACCCGTCGTCACAGAGCTGAAGAAAGTCTCACCGATAAAGTCGTCCTGTTTGTCGATCGAATCGTCCTTGTAGTAAACGCCGGCGATCCATTCGAATTTGCCATCCGTGTTGGAGGTCAGGCGAAATTCCTGGCTGAACGCCTTGACTTCAGCCCGCTCACCGACCGGTTCGGCAAACAGAAACGCGCCGTTGGAGGTGTTACCGACCGGGCGGGTAGCAGCGACAAATGCAGAAAACGCCGCGTAACGTGCAGTATCCCAACCCAGTGCCTCGGGACCGGCGCCGGTCTGGTCATACACCTGCTGGCCAAAACCCTTGCGGTAGTTGGTCAGTGAGTTGAAGTTGAAAGAACCGAGCGGCTTCTGGATGTCCAGCGTGATGCCGGTGCCTTCGCGCTTCATGAACTGCTGCAGCGGCGCGCGCAATCCGGCATACGGCATGGCCTGGGCCACATTCTCGCGCGGATTCGTGATGCCGAGGTAGCGGCGCAGATTGCTCCAGGGGCGGGTGCAATTCGTGCGCAGGTACGAGGTTTCGCAGCTGGGCGTGCCACCATCGACAGCCACGGAATTCAGCCCATTGGTGGAATCCTTGTTGTATTCGACGATGCCGCGGACAGTCCAGCCATCATCGCCGGGCTCATACAGCAACTGCGCGCGTGCCTGCACGGCGTCCAGATCCTCGACTTCGCGGTCATGCAGGATGTCGCGCGCGTAACCCGAATGCTTGCGGGTCTGGAACGAGAAACGGCCGGCCAGCTTGTCGGTCAAGCCGCCGGTCGCGTAGCCGGAGATCAACTGCGCATTGTAGTTACCGTAAGACACCAGCACCTTGGCTGAGGGATCGAATTTCGGCTTGGCGGTAATGATGCTCAACGCGCCACCGACCACGTTCTTGCCTAACAACACGCCCTGCGGGCCGCGAATCACCTCGACTCGGGCCAGGTCGTAGAAGTCGTAATTCAGGTCGCCGGATCGCGCGTGATACACGCCATCGACAAATGTTCCGATCGAGGGATCGGCGGTCGGCGCGTCGAGGCGCGTGTTCGTGACACCACGAATGTTGAGCTCGACGTCCAGCGGCGTGCCGGCAGTCAGCGAAAATGCGGGCACCGAGTTCGCGAGATCCGTGACGGTGAAGACCTTGTCTTCGGCCAGTGATTCGCCGGTGTAGGCGCTGATCGCAACCGGGGTCGTCTGCAGGACTGTTTCACGACGCTGCGCTGTGACAACGATTTCCTCGATGCCACCCATGTCATCCGTGGCATCTGTCTGAGCAACCGAGACGCCCGGCGCCAGGCAGGTAACCGCGAGCGCGCCGCAAAATGCGGACAACCCGGCGGATCGCGAACGAATTACGACTGCGTTAACCCTTTTCATTGATTTCCCCTGGCGCGACCTGAGTAGCAGGTCACTTGCATTAATAGATGCCCGCATACTAGGCACGGCAGCGGCACAAGGCAACTATTTACCGCGATATTTCGCCGCTTGTAGCGTGCGCGCAACAGCTTGCCGGGCGCTCAATCCGCTCGTTCTGCAATGCCGGTGAGTTCGCCGCGCAGCACCTTGCCCACGGCATTTCGCGGCAGTGCCTCCACGCTGCGCACTCGCTCCGGCCACTTGAAAATCGCCATCCCCGCGTCGCGAAACAGGGTCTGGATCGATTCCAGCGTGATGGTGACGCCCGGGCGTGGCACGACCACGGCGCAGACGCGCTCCCCCAGCACGGCGTCATGGTAGGCAACGGCGCTGGCCTCGAGAATGCCCGGATGCTGTCCGAGCACGGCCTCGATTTCCTCGGGCGCGATCTTCATCCCGCCACGAACAATCAGCTGCTTGAGGCGGCCGACGAAACGATAGAAGCGCGGGGCATCGCGATCGCCCGCAATTTCGAACAGATCGCCGGTGCGAAAATATCCGTCGGCGGTAAAAGCCGCGGCTGTTAGCTCCGGGGCCCGGAAGTAACCGTCAAAAACCGTCGGACCGCGAATCTGCATTTCCCCGATCGACCCCGCCGCAATGATCTCGGTGCCCTGCTCGGGGTCGATGAGACGGGTCTCAATAAATTGCGCCGCGTGTTGCGGCCAATCGACCTCTTTGCGGCCAAAGCGCGGGAAAAAGGTCGCGCGCTGCACAGGATCAGACGTGTGGTCCGGACCGCTGGCGAGTGACATGCCTTCGTTCGAGCCAAACATATTGACGATCTCGATACCGAAACGCTCGCGAAATCCGCGAATCATCAGGGGATCGAGCGGCGCCGAACCGGAACCGATGCTGCGCAGGCTGGTCAGGTCGGTTTGCGCCAGCAGCCGCTCATCCTTGAGCAGCATGTTGAGTACCGCGGGCGGCGCAATCGCGTAGTTCGGGCGCTCGCGCGCAATCTGCTGCAGGTAAACCGGCAGATCGAGCGGATGGTGCAGCACGAGCGTGCCGGCGGCATGCAGCCAGCTCATGAAGCAGCCACCTAACGCGGCCATGTTGATGAGCGGAAACGGATTCAGCAGGATGTCGCCGCGGCGGATGCCCGCGCCCTCGAAATGCGCATGCGAGATCGCGAGCCAGTGATTGTGCGAGCGCGGCACGCCTTTGGGCATGCCTTCGGTGCCCGAGGTCCAGCAGATCGTCGCGATATCGTCGGCCGATACGTTGGCCTCCTGCACGCGCTGCCGAGCGACACCCAGTTCTGTTCGAAGGTCTT
>DAIQQI010000266.1:0-4662 GCA_036786925.1 Steroidobacteraceae bacterium | reverse complement strand
CGCCGATAACTTCCGCCCCGGCTTTGCGACGGCGGACGATCGCTGGGACAACTACTGGCGCAAGGGCCCGAATCAGCTGATCGGATGGGAGGGCGCGTTGCCGGGTTCCGGCAATGGCGCCAAGTCGATGGGCCTCGAGCTCGCGCGTTCCGACGCCTTCGCACAGTGCCAGGTCGAGAAGGTGTTCAAGACGGTGTGCTTCCGCGCGCCGGCCAACGCAACCGATCGCGCACGGGTCCAGGTCATCAAGAGCGACTTCAAGGCAGGCGGCTACAAGTTGAAACAGGTCTTTGCTGAGACTGCCGCTTACTGCATGGGCGATTGAGGAACCAACATGTCACGTGCAATGAACTTACTTCGTCCCCTGGTTTTGTTAGCCGCGCTGTCTCTGGCAGCCTGCGGTGGCGGTGCGGAAACCAAGGAAAACCCGATCATCAACCAGGCTCCGGTGCCCGACTACACGGGGCCCGCGGCTTCGACGCCGGACATACAGGCCTTCAAGATCAACGTGTGGGAAAACCTCAAGGCGAGCAATCGCTGCGGCGGTTGTCACAACGCGACCGGTCAGTCGCCGCGCTTCGCGCGTAATGACGACGTGAACCTGGCCTATCAGGATGCGCTGGCGCTGGTGAACCTGACGCAGCCCGATCTGTCACGCCTGGTCGCCAAGGTCGGCGGCGGTCACAACTGCTGGCTGTCGGTCAACTCGGCCTGCGCCGACACCATGACGGTCTGGATCCGCAACTGGGCGGGTGCTGTCGCAACAGGCGGCAAGACCATCCAGCTGGTGGCGCCGGCGCAGCATGACGTTGGCTCAAGCAAGACCTTCCCGGCTGATTCGGCGCTGTATGCCAGCACGATTCATCCGCTGGTACGCCAGTTCTGCTCGCGCTGCCACGCGTCGAATGCCGGCTCACCGGTGTCGCCGTACTTTGCCGACAGCAATGCCGATGCGGCTTATTCCGCCGCGCGCTCCAAGATCAACCTGGACACAACGTCGTTGTCGCGACTGGTGGTCAGGTTGCGCGACGAGTTCCACAACTGCTGGGGCGACTGCGCGACCAGCGCCGCGACCATGCAGCAGCGGGTCGATGCGTTCGCCGCCGGCGTGCCGTTGACTCAGATCGATCCGAGCCTCGTGGTCTCCAAAGCGCTGTCGTTGTACGAAGGCACCGTGGCCGCAGGCGGCAACCGCTACGAGAGCAACATCATCGCGTTGTGGGAATTCAAGACCGGCATGGGCACGACCGCGTTTGATACCAGCGGTCAGGAACCCGCGATCAATCTGAATTTCAGCGGTGATGTGAGCTGGGTAGGCGGCTGGGGCATCAAGGTGGGTGCGGGTGGCAAGGCCCAGGGCACCTCGAGCGCCAGCAAGAAGCTCGCCGACCGCATCAAGGCGACCGGTGAATACAGCATCGAAGCCTGGGCCGCGCCAGCTAACGTCGTGCAGGAAGACGCCTGGATGGTCAGCTATTCCGGCGGGCCGACGGCGCGCAACATGACCCTGGCGCAACGTGAATACCAGTACCAGGCGCAGACGCGCAGCAGCAAGACCGACGCCAATGGTGCGCCGATCATGCTGACCAATGCGGCCGACCGCGATGCGCAGGCGTCCCTGCAGCACGTGGTGCTGACCTACGATCCGGTCAATGGCCAGCGCATCTACGTCAACGGTGTCTTCACCGGCGACAGCGACCGCTCGGGTGGCGGCAGTCTGTCCGACTGGGATGACAGTTTCGCGCTGGTGTTAGGCAACGAGACCAGCAGTACCCGTCCGTGGAGTGGCGTCATGCGCCTGGTGGCGGTGCACAGCCGCGCACTGACGGCCGCGCAGGTACGGCAGAACTTCGATGCGGGCGTCGGTGAGCGCTACTTCATGCTGTTCAACGTGACACAGCTGACGAATGTGCCGCAGAGCTACATCATGTTCGAGGTCAGCCAGTACGACAGTTACAGCTACTTGTTTGCCAAACCGTCGTTCATCAGTCTGGACTCGGCGGCTCGCCCCGGCAGCATGCAGTTGAAAGGCATGCGCATCGGCATTAATGGCGCCGAGGCGAAAGTGGGCCAGGCGTACGTGCCGCTGGACGTGATGGTGAACGATTCCAACTACTCGCCAGCGACTGGCCAGCCGTTGGCGTCGATCGGCACAGTGGTGCCGCTCGAAAAGGGCGCGGATAACGATCAGTTCTTCCTGAGCTTCGAGCGCATCGCGTCTAACAGCCACAACGTGACTGAGCCACCGCTGCCGGTCCCGGCTCCGGCCGTTGACCTGCCGCCTCAGAGCGAGCTTGGCCTGCGGCAGTTCGAGGAAATCAGCGCCTCGATGTCGGCGATGACAACGGTGCCCACGACGCAGAGCGACGTCAAGACGACCTACGAGCTCGTGAAGCAGGCCCTGCCGCAGAACGAGAGCATCGAAGGCTTCCTGAGCGCGCAGCAGGTTGGCATCGCGCAGTTGTCGATCGAGTACTGCAACGCACTGGTGGAAAACAGCACGCTACGCAGCGCGTATTTCCCGGGTGTCGATTTCAGTGGTTCGCCGGCGACCGTGTTCGGCAGTGCCGGTGCGCGCGACCAGGTGTTCAATCCGCTGCTCGACCGGATGTTAGGTCTGTCGGTTGGTTCGCAGCCGGACCGCGTTGCGGTACGCGGCGAACTCGACAGCCTGGCGGCGAAACTGAGTTCCTGTGGCGGCTCGTGCGCCGCGGATCGCAGCAAGACCATTGCCAAGGCCAGTTGTGGTGCGGTGCTCGGTAGCGCCGTGACCCTTTTACAGTGACGTGAGGCGAAAACCATGTTGATCCGCAAACCCACACCCAAGGCTCTCGGTCTCGATGAGCCCCTGCGTCACGCTGACAGTCACAAGCGCCCGGTCACGCGTCGTGATTTTGTCGCACAGGGCTTTCAGAAGGGCGGCATCGCGCTGGCAGGCGCGTCCGTCTTCAGCCTGTTCGCCAATCCGCGCGCGGCACAGGCGGCATTGTCGTCCGATGTCACGGCGCTCAAACTTGGCTGTGGATTCGCCGTGCAGGGCGCCGGCAAAATCCCGTTCATCGCCTTCGATCTCGCGGGCGGCGGCAATATTGCCGGCTCCAACGTCCTGATTGGCAACCAGGGCGGTCAGCAGGACTTTCTGTCGACTGCCGGCTACGCCAAGCTCGGACTGCCGGGTGACATGGTGCCCAACGCGCCGAACCCGCAGAGCACGACTAACAACTTCGTCAACAGCGCCCTCGGGCTGGCCTTTCATTCGGACAGCGCCTACCTGCGCGGCATTCTGTCGCGCGTGTCGCCGACCACGGCCGCCAATATCAGCGGCGCGGTCCTGCCGGCGCGTTCCGAAAATGACACGGCTAACAACCCGCATAATCCGATGTTCGGCATCTACAAGGCCGGCGCGGATGGCGAATTGCTGTCGCTGATCGGCTCGCGCGCCAGCGTCTCGGGCGGCAACTCGCAGGCTCCGATGACGATGATCGACCCGGCCGCGGCGCCGACCAAGGTGGACCGTACCTCCGACGTGACGGGTCTCGTGGACACCGGCAAGCTGGTGGGCCTGCTGAGCCAGGCGGATGCGGTTGCAGTCATGGAGTCGATGCAGCGCATTTCGGACATGAAGCTCGCACGCAGCCAGCCCAAGACCATTACGCGCGACGATCTGATCAAGGAGCTCGTGCGCTGCAACTACGTCAAGGCCGCGGACCTCGCCGATCGCTTCGGCAATCCTTCGTCGCTGAACCCTGAGCTCGATCCGGCGATTCTCGGCACCGGTGGTATTTTCACGCGCATCGAGTTCGATGCCGACGCCGAGTTCCGCAAGACCGCCGCGGTAATGAAGCTGGTACTCGAAGGCTATGCGGGCGCGGGCACTATCACCATGGGTGGCTACGACTATCACGGCATGGGCCGCGCCACCGGCGAGCTGCGCGATTTCCGCGCCGGCCAGTGCATGGGCGCCTGCCTTGAATATGCGGCACGCAAAGGCACGCCGCTGATGATGTATGTGTTCTCCGATGGTGGTATTTCGTCGGGTACGCAGGTCGACAACACGGTCGATGGTCGCGGCAAGTTCATGTGGACCAGCGACAACCAGTCGACCGCAGCGACGTTCTTCCTGGTCTATAACCCAACCGGCCGGCCGCAGCTTTTCACCGGCGACAGTGTGCCGGCAGCGCGTCACCAGCAGATCGGCTACATGCGAGCCGACGGCTCGATCGAAACCGGTGCGACACCGGCGGCGAACAACGTCAATCTGCTCGCGGAAACCATCGTGCTCAATTACATGGCATTGCATGGCGAGCAGAATCTGTTCGCCACTCGCTTCCCGCAGCATGGCCTGGGTTCCGCGGCACTGCGCGACAGCCTGACGGCCTTCAACCCGATCGTTAACGGCACGATAACCTAGCATCGGTTAACATCCGCCGATATGGGGGATGAGTTTTGCTGCCCGCAGTGTGCGACGGGTGCGCTGGTTGTCGCGGCCGATGCCCCGGAATGGCGTTGCGGCGCGTGCGCCCAGGTATTCCCTGTGTTGCAGGGCGTGCCATGGCTGGTGCCGCAACCTTTGCAGCACTTGCAGGAATGGCGTCAGCGCTACCTGCTGCTGATCCGCCGCGAGGAGCAGATCGAACGCGAGCTGCGCGAGCGACTGCGTGA
>DAIQQI010000265.1:0-4673 GCA_036786925.1 Steroidobacteraceae bacterium | reverse complement strand
TATGTCGGTGGCCAAGGCGACACCAGCGCGCGGCCGGCCTTGCTGATTGAGAGCTCCCTGGAGCGAGCGGCTTCGTTCGCTGCAGAGATTTGCCAGATGCAGGGTGCTTTCGGACACGGGTTACGCTATTGAAGCGTGCATTCGAGACAAGTCGGAAGGCAAGCACGTGATGGTGCAAAAAACCAGACTGACGTACGAGCTGCCCCACACGTACGTGCTCTTGTTTGTCGTGATCATTCTCATCGCCGCCCTGACATGGATCGTGCCGAGCGGCGTATTCGAGCGCGAGGAGTTGACGACGGAAGGCGGCAGTGTTGCGAGCACTGTTGTCCCAGGGACATTCCGGCCGATCGACAAGGTTACAGACGGTCGCGATTTACGGCAGGGGCCTTTCGACGTTCTCAGTGCACCCGCCAAGGGCATCGTTCGCGCGGCGGACGTCATCGCCTTTGTGCTGCTGTTAGGCGGTGTGTTCGGCATCATCACGCGAACCGGCGCGCTTGACCGCGGGCTTCGTGTCCTTGCCACAACACTTTCGGACAAGGGCATATTCGTCATACCGATAATGATCACGCTGCTGAGTCTCGGCGGATCTACCTTCGGCATGAGCGAGGAGGCAATCGCCTTATATCCGATCGTCATTTCGCTGATGTTCCTCCTGCGTTTCGACTCGATGACAGCAGTGCTGATATTGTTTCTCGGCACACAGGTCGGATACATCGGTGCCACCATAAATCCGTTCTCGGTGTTGCTCGCACAGGCGATCGCCGGCATACACGGCAATCCGCAACTCTGGTTTCGCGCAATCGCATGGGTCGTCTTCACTCTATTGGCGATTGTTTTCACGATGTGGTACGCGCACAAAGTCCGCAAACACCCTGAGTCTTCGCCGGTCTTCAGCTCTGACAAGGAGCTACAGCTGACTGTCGCAAGTCCGCAGGGACATCACCCAGGCTTTTCCGTTTCCGATCGCATCATCCTGGCGACCTTCATCGTTACGCTGGCGACGATCAGCTGGGGCCTGTTAGCACGCGGCTGGTACATGACCGAGATAGGTGCGGCCTTCCTGGCGTGCGGGCTGATTTCTGGCGCGGTTGCGAAAATGGGGCCCAGCGAGATCGCCGGACACTTCGTCGACGGCTGCAAGGATTTTATCTACGCAGCGTTCATCATCGGGCTGGCGCGCGGAATACTGATCGTGGCCGAACAGGGCATGATCATCGATCCGATTCTGAATAGCCTGAGTGGATTCCTGAGCAGCATTCCAAGCTACGCATTCACAACCCTTAACCTGCTCGCACACAATATCGTTACGTTCTTCGTTCCGTCATCGTCTGGAGAAGCGGCGTTGACGATGCCGGTGCTCGCGCCACTCGGAGACCTCGTCGGGGTCAATCGGGACTCCCTGGTCCTCGCCTACCAGTTCGGCAACGGACTGACGAATCTCATTTCCCCGACAAACGGACTGCTGCTGGCCGGACTCGCAATCGCAAGAATCCGTTTCAGCCAGTGGTTCAAGGTCATATTTCCCTTTTTCCTCATAGCCTGGCCGCTTGCAGCGTTTCTTGCCTGGGTCTCGGCGCAGCTATGACACGTGCACACCGCTCAGGGCGACTCGATTCCTGCGCAAGGCAGGATATCCGCGGCGTCCTCATCCATCCCGCTCATCGGCTCGCTCGCGTTCAAACAATAGCCACAGTTGCCAATCGGTGACGATTACGGCAGTGTCCGCCGACCTCGCGACGCATCTTCAGAGCCAGCGGCGCAGTTTCTATTTCTACGGCAAGACCGAGGACCCGAAGCTGCATGACCAGGTCTGGAACGTGCAGAAGGCGGCGCTCGACCACCTGCTGAATCCCGTGGTGCACAAGCGTCTGCTGGATTCCGCGCGGTATGGCAATGAGTACGGCCTGAACGAGATGCTGGTGGCCCTGACCGACGCCATCGTCGGTGCCGATGCAAAGACCCGCGTCAACAGCCGCCGCCCGAACCTGCAACAGCAGTACGTGATGCAGATGACCGCGCTTGCGCTCGCAAAGCCCGCCGATGCGGGGAGCCCATCACCGGTGGACCAGGCGGCCGTGCGCTACGAACTGAAGCGGGTCGCCGCAGTGCTGCAGACCCGCGGCAACGACGCCGCCAGCATCGCGCACAAGGAGTACCTGCAGTTCCTGATCAAGCAGGCACTGGAGGCTGAGCGCGCCGCATGACACCGTGCTGCTCGCGTCCAAGCAAACTGACTGCCCCGGATGGCATCGGGGCGGGTCGTCCAGTACGATGCACTCAATTCACAACGCGGATCTCTCACATGAAATCGAACCGATCGCTTGGCGTCGTCCGGGCTGTTGCCGTCCTGGTCCTTGCGGGTTGCAGCGCTGCTCCTCCTGTTACCGCGCCGCCCGCCGCCGCACCATCCGCGTTACAGACGGTGCTCAGCGGTCAATGGCGTTCGGCCGAATCCATCGCACGCGATGGCGCGCGCCGGCCGGTCGAATCGTTGGCATTCTGGGGATTGAAACCCGGCATGACGATCCTCGAGGTGCAGCCCGGCGCCGCCTCCTGGTGGACAGAAATTCTCGCGCCGTACGCGCGGCTGACCGGCGGCACGTTTTATGCGACGGGCTCTGACCTGGCGAATCCCGAACTCTCCGAGGGGGCGAAAAAAATTCGCAGCGACTTCGAAGCCAAGTACGCCGATGCAGCGATTTTCGGCAAAGTGAACGTCGTCAACTGGGGCCCGAAGTCGGCGCCGCTGCCGGCTAACGCTTTCGATTGGGTACTGGTGGCACGCTCCTTCCATGGTTGGATGGGGCAAAACGGTACTGAGAAGAACTTGGCCGACTTGTATCGTGCGCTCAAACCCGGTGGCATTCTCGCGATCGAGCAGCATCGTGCGAACCCCGGCGAGCAGGACCCGAAAGCGCCGCAAGGCTACGTCACCGAGGCCTATGTCATCGCCGCGGTCGAAAGCGCTGGCTTCAAGCTCGCTGCAAAATCAGAACTCAACGCGAATTCCATGGACACCAAGGATCACCCCTTCGGTGTTTGGACGTTGCCGCCGACACGACGCACGTCGCCCTTCGGTAAACCCGATGATCCGACCTTTGATCGCAGCAAGTACGATGCGATCGGAGAGTCCGACCGCATGACGCTGCGCTTCGTCAAGCCCGGTTGATCCGCGCTCTTTGAGTCAGCACGTTTATTGCGCGAATTGTTAGGACAACGGCTGGCTAACAAATAATGGCGGCAATACCGGCTTCGGTTCCGCAACCGATCAGCGTGCCGGCGCGGTGACGACATCCAGGTACCTCGCCGGTCGCAAGGCAGTGAGATTCTGATCCGACCAGCCGCTCACGCGCTGCGCGACGAGCCGTCTGCTGGTCATGAAATACAGTGGCACAAAAGCCTGATCGGCGATCAGCTGCCGCTCTGCGTCCCGTTGCAGCGCTGCGCGATCCGCGCCTGCGCTCGGCACTGCCTCTGCCCTGCCTATCGCGCCATCGAAAGCCGGGTTCGAATAGGCCGACACGTTCGCAGAATGGCCGGTACTGAAGTTGCCAAACAGCCCGTTGGCATCCGCGTAGGCGGAGAACAGTGCCGCGCGCGCCATGTCGAACTCGCCGTTGCGCACCGCGACTTCCACGGCCTGCCGTTCGGCGTTACGCAGCGTTACGCGGACGCCGATCGCCTGCCACATGGCAGCGACGGCGAGCGCGACGTTCTTGTGCTCTTCGTTCGTGTGGTACAGCAGCTCGAAACTCAGCGGCCTGCCCGGGCCGAATCCGGCCGCAGCTAACAAACGCCGGGCCTCGGCGGTGCGTGCCGCCTGTGTCGCGAGGGGCGCAGGCAGCGCCGCCGGATAACCCGGCAAGCCCGGAGTGACCAGCCCATAGGCGGGCAAGTCGCCGGTGCGCACGATGCGCTTTGTGAGCAGGCCGCGGTCCACCGCGAGCGCGAGTGCGCGGCGCACGCGCACATCCCGGAACAGCGGTTTGCGGAAATTGAAGAGATAGGCCGTGACGCCGAGCGACGGCGCGATATGCAGCTCTCGGCGCATGTTCGCCAGGATGTAGTCGTATTTCTCCGGCGGGAAATTCGTCATCGTGTCGATCTGCGCGCTTTGGAACAGGCGAAATCCGGCGTTCTGGTCCGCCACCGGCAGATAGCGCACGCCGGGCAGCCGTACGGACTTCACCGCATGGAAATACGGATTCCGTTCGGTACGCACCAGTCTGTTAGGTTGCCAGTCGACGAGCCGAAACGGACCGTTGCTGACGTGATTGCCTGGCCGAGTCCACTGCCGGCCATGTTTCTCGATGACGTGGCGCGGTACTGGTGCAAAGCTCGGGAAGGCCAGTACCGCCGGGAACCAGGCCACATTGCGCACCAGATCGATACGCAACCGTCGCTCATCCAACGCCGTGACGCCGAGCGTTGCGGGCGCGGCCTTGCCGCGCAGGATCAGATCACCCTGGCGAATCTGACCGACGTAGGACGCCAGCATGTTGCCGGCCGTCGCGGGATCGGCGAGCCGCTGCAGCGAGTATTCGAAGTCCTGTGCCGTCAGAGGGCGCCCATCGGACCAGCGCAGGTTCGGGCGCAGCGTGAACTCGAGCGCGGGGCCGCCCGCGTGCTCGAGCGTGCGCACGGCCGCCGCAGCGCCTAACACCGGC
>DAIQQI010000038.1:0-15142 GCA_036786925.1 Steroidobacteraceae bacterium | reverse complement strand
CGACCAGGCGCGCACGATCCGCATCCCGGTGCACATGATCGAGACCATCAACAAGCTCAACCGCATCTCGCGGCAGATGCTGCAGGAGATGGGCCGCGAACCGACGCCCGATGAACTCGCCATCCGCATGGAAATGCCGGAAGACAAGGTTCGCAAGGTGCTGAAGATCGCGAAAGAGCCGATCTCGATGGAAACGCCGATCGGCGATGATGAAGATTCGCATCTCGGCGATTTCATCGAAGACACGTCGGTGGCATCACCCATTGACCAGGCGACCTCGGAGAGCCTGCGCGAGACCACCCACTCGGTGCTCGCCCAGCTGACGCCGCGCGAAGCCAAGGTGCTGCGCATGCGCTTCGGCATCGACATGAACACCGATCACACACTGGAAGAAGTCGGCAAGCAGTTCGACGTCACGCGCGAGCGTATCCGGCAGATCGAAGCGAAGGCGTTGCGCAAACTGCGGCATCCGAGCCGCAGCGAGCAACTGCGCTCATTCCTGATGGATGACTGATACCTGATACGGCTGCCAGGTTGTTAGTACCGGGCGAACGATGTTGGTATTTGGATGGCCGGCGAATATCGAGCGCCGTTCAAGGACGGATCAGGGCGCGGCGGCTGCCGTCATGATCCTGCTTGGGAAGAGGGTCTCGGCGTCGCGCCCCCGGCCTTGAACGGGCACCCGCAAAGCGGGCGCTCGATCCTGAGCCGGACAGCCGAATACCAACGTCGGCCGCCCTGACCTGCCAGTCGGCGGCCGCTCAGGTAACCGGCATTGGCGTCTGCTGCCGCGAATACAGTTCGAGACTGGAATGGCTAGGGCCATAGTCTTCGGTCGGCGCCGTCAGCATCTGCGGACAGTTCTTCTCGGCGTACTCGCGCACGTTTTTCGGCAGGATCGCGCTGCTGCTCGCGGCGCTCATGGTCGAGGAATAAACGCAGTGGCCGGGCGCCTGGCCCATCAGCAGCCACGGCAGCCATGGCGAGATGCGATGCCAGGTGCCCATGTAGGGTACGGCTGTCAGGGCCGGATTCTCGAGATCCCTGCGCTTGACGAAGTAGCGCATCATCTCGGAGACCTGCGCCTTCGGGCCGGCGGACTCGCGCGGCCATTTATCGGGCTGCAGCGGATTCGGGTAATTGAGATGCATGTCGGTGGCCAGCACCAGCGTTTCGCTATCGAGTTCGCGCCACGGGAAGATCAGCGGAATCTTTGGCAGGTTGCTGCGATCGCCACGGAAATCTTCCGGCACGAGAATCAGCGTCTCGCTGATGGTGTAGTTGAAGGGATCGTTGATCGCATGCACGACCCGCACGTCCTCGTTGGTCAACGGGTTGCGAAAGCTGTCGATGATGTCGCCCGCCTGCCCGAGCCTTGTTAGGTTCGCGTACAAGATGACTTCCTTGTTGACGCGGCGGATGTTGCCGTCCGGCAGCGGCAGCAGCCGCGTCGCGAGGAAGGTGTGGAACCCAAGGATGGGCTTCAAGGCTTCGCCCGGCCGCGCCGCAATGACGTTGCCGGTGCAGTAGCAGATGCGCTCCTTGCTGCTGTCCATGTCGGCCTGGATGCGCGCCCAGGCGTCGCGGTTCCAGCGCGGGCTCATGAAATCGATCTTGGTTTCGAAGGGGATGACGGCCATGACATGTTCCTGCGGGTGACGGTAGCTTCATAAGTAACCGACAGTCCGGGTCCAAGTCACGAGCTACCTGACATCCAGTTCATTATTGGCGAGTTGCGGCAACCTGCAGGAGTGGCACCGCCCCGTTCGCTCCTGACGGACGATGGATATCCAACCCTCTCGTCAGATTGTTAGGTCCGGGCGCTGCCCCGCGCGCTCCACCAGCTTGCGCCAGATCAGTGGCCCGAGCCACATCAGCAGCGCTATCACCAGTGCGCCCATCGCCCAGATGACGATTATCACCACTGCACCAAATTGCGCCGAAAATCTCAGCGCCCATTCAAGCCAGTAACGCACATCCGGGTGCGCGGCCAGCCAGCCGGTGTTGCCGGCAAGCCAGTCAGCGCCCGCACCTAACAGGGCATATGCGCCGACGCTGAGGCCGGTCCACAACAGAATCAGCAGGATGCCGGACACACGAACCAGGCGCCCGACGTTCATGATGCGGGCGCCACACCCGGCTTGTCGCCGCTGGCGCTTCGAGTTTTGTAGAGCGAGTAAAGCACACCGCCAAGCAGCAGACCGAATGTCACGGACAACGAGATCCAGGCCGGCATCTTGCCGATGATGTTGACCAGGAAGATCTTGGCGCCGATGAAGATCAGCACGATCGCCAGCGCGTACTTCAGGTACTGGAAACGGTGGATCATGGCGGCAAGGGCAAAATACAGCGCCCGCAAGCCCAGGATTGCGAAGATGTTAGATGTGTAGACAACGAAAGGATCCTGGGTGATCGCGAATATCGCCGGAACGGAGTCCACCGCAAACACCAGATCGACCACTTCGATCAGTACCAGCGCCAGGAACAAGGGTGTCGCCCACCAGACCAGCGCGGCGCCGGGCGCGGTGGAGGGCGGACCGCCACTGCTTTCCGGGGCGGGCAATCTGACCCAGAACCGGTGGCCGTGCGGCTTGTCGGTGACGCGCAGGTGCTTCTTCAGGAAGCGCAACACTGGGTTGTTAGCAATGTTGAATTCATGGTGTATGAAGAGCAGCATCTTGACGCCTGTCAGCAGCAGGAAGGCGCCGAAGACATACAGCACCCAGCTGAACTGGGTCACGAGCGCCGCACCGAGACCGATCATGATGGCGCGCAACGCGATCACGCCCAGGATGCCCCAGAACAGCACGCGGTGCTGGTACCGCAGCGGCACGGCAAAGAAAGTGAAGATCATCGCGATGACAAATACATTGTCCATGGCGAGGGTTTTTTCGATCATGAAGCCGGTCAGATATTCCATGCCGCTCTGCGAGCCAAGGTACCACCAGACCCAGGCACCGAACGCGAGTCCCATGCCAATGTAGCCTGCGGAAAGGCCCAGGCTCTCGCGCACCCCGATCTCGTGATTGTCGCGATGCATGATGCCCAGGTCGAATGCCAGCAGTGCTAACACGATGGCTATGAACGAAACCCATAACCAAACGGGTTTGCCGAGAAAATCGCCCCGCAGCAGCTCCATCAGAAAATCCATGACCCCTCCAGAAGACTTGCAAGACAACGACCTGCATCGCGCCCGCCAGGCGCGGCTCCGACATGGCGGCGTTGAACGCCGTCAGAGGGGACCGGAGCCGCCGCCCTGCCGTCAGGTGAACCGCCCGCTTACAGCGCTCCGGCCGGCTCGGCAGCCGGGTCCGGCCGTCGCATTCCGGGCATTGCCTTGCCCGGTCTGCGCCGCAAGCTGCGAGTTCTGAGCGCCGCCGCGCGCGCACCGCGCATCAGCTTCTCGAATGCGGCGGTGATTGCTCGATACAGGTCGCCGTCGACCGCGGTCGCGACCAGAGACACGCGCTGCCCGCCGAGGCGCGCGTGAATCAGGCAGCCCTTGTCAGCGCCGCCGCGCGAACTGCCATTGATGTCGAACAATCTGACGCTGATGGGTCCTAAGCGGCGCGGGAAACAGCGCTGGAATTCCGCGGCTTCGCGTTCCACCGCATTGCGCAGGCCCTCGGTCAGTGCGAATCCTCGCGCGCAGGTATCAGTAATCATCTAGACGCTCCTTGTGCTGGTTGCCTGGTATCCACGCAACCAGACTAGCTTGCGTTTGCCTCAGAAAAAATCAGAAAATACATGTACTGTTATCAGGAAAAAATTGATGAATAACCCGAGCCGGATCAACTTTAAGCACCTGCGTTATTTCACGGAAGTCGCGCAACGCGGATCGGTAACGGCGGCCGCGCGCGCGATGTTTGTGGCGCCGCAAACCGTCAGCTCGCAGCTGCAGGAGCTCGAGCAATCCGTCGGCCAGGCGCTGTTCGAAAGAGCCGGCCGCCGGCTGATCCTGACCACAGCCGGCGCGACCGCGCTCGACTACGCCAGGACGATCTTCTCGCTGGGCGACGAACTGGCAACGGTGTTGCGCGGCGAGTCCCGCGCTCGCAACATTACCCTGCGCGTTGGCATTACCGATAGCGTTCCCAAGACGATGACAGTGGCTGTGCTGCAGCCCGTGATCGAACGGCACCGGCGCGAACTGGAACTCGTCTGTCGCGAGGGTCCCTACGCTGAGCTGTTAGGTCGCACTGCTGCCGGGGAATTGGACATGGTGCTGGCGGATTCGGCAGTGCCGGCGAACCTGTCGCGAAGTCTGCAGGCTCGCGCCCTGGCGGAGTCCGGCATCAGTTTTCTGGGCGTGAAATCGCTGGCCCAGCGCGCGGCGCGCGACTTTCCAGCACGGCTCGATGAGCTGCCGTTCCTCGCCGGCGACGCGCCGTCGTCGCTCCTGGGACAGGCGATCGAAGCCTGGTTCGCGCGCCACGCAGTGCGCCCGCTGATTGTGGGCCGCATCGAAGACAGCGCGCTGCTCAAGGGATTTGCGCGCTCTGGTCTCGGGCTGATCGCCGTGCCCACGACAATTGAAACAGAAGTCATGCGCCAGTTCGGTTTGGCGCTGGCCGGGCGCACTGACGAAGTGCGGCAATCGATTTTCCTGATACGACCCCGTGGCCGCCGTGCTCATCCGCTGGTGGCGGAGCTGGAGAATTCCGCGATTCCTGGCGCTGCGGTTCGCGAACGGCGTCACGCGGAAACCTGAAATCCTGCCGTGCTGAGCGCGCCTTTGTGACCCAGGGTGATCCTGGCTGGCTACTCCTTGAACCCCTTCGCCACCAGATAGACCTCGCGCGACTCCTTGCGCGAGGCCGCCGGTTTGCGAATCAGCACTTTCTCGAAATGCTTGCGCAGTTCTTTCAGGTACGCATCGGAGCCCGAGCCCTGGAACATCTTCGCCACGAAGTTGCCGCCGTGCTTCAGGGTCTTGCACACGGTGTCGAGCGCCAGTTCCAGGAAATACATCGATGAGGCCTGGTCGGCGACAGCAATGCCGGTGATGTTAGGCGCGATATCGGAAATGATCAGATCGAACTTCCCGCCGCCCAGCCAGTCGAGCAGCTTTTGCACGGTGGCGTCTTCCGTGAAATCGCCCTGGATGAAATCGACATTCGTCAGGGCGTCCATGGGCAGGATGTCGGTCGCCAGCACGCGCCCCTTCGAACCCACGAGCCTGGCAGCCACCTGCGACCAGCCGCCGGGCGCGGAGCCCAGATCCATGACCCGCATGCCGGGACGGATCAGCCGGTCTTTCTCATTCAGTTCGATCAGCTTGTAGGCCGAGCGCGACCGATAGCCGTCCTTCTGGGCCTGCTTGACGAAGGGGTCGCTGAGATGCCGGGACATCCAGCTGGCGCTGCTTTTTGTACGAGCCATTTCTTGGACGGAACCGCGCGTTAGAATGGCGGTCATTCTACCCCTCTGCCGGATTAACCGGCCAGGAAGTCCGCGGTGATCCGCATTACTGAGTTGCCATTGCCTCTCGGCTACGCGCCCGAAGCGCTGCGCGCGGCCATCCTGAAGCGCCTTGCCATCCCTGAGGCGGAGCTGCTGGATTTCACGCTGTTCAAGCGCAGCTACGACGCGCGCAAGAAAAACAGCGGCATCGTGTTTGTCTGCATTGTCGACGTTACGGTACGCGATGAAGCTGCTGTGTTGCGGCGCCTGGCACGCGATCGGCAGGTAAGCGTTGCCCCGGACACCGCGTACCACCCGGTCGCGCAGGCGCCAGCGCTGCTCAAGGAACGGCCACTGGTCGTGGGCTTTGGACCCTGTGGACTGTTTGCAGCGCTGCTGCTGGCGCAAATGGGCTTCAAACCCGTTGTGCTGGAACGCGGCCGCGACGTGCGACGACGAACGGGCGATACCTGGGCGTTGTGGCGCAAGAAGATCCTGGATCCCGAATCTAACGTGCAGTTTGGCGAGGGCGGCGCAGGCCTGTTTTCCGACGGCAAGCTCTACAGCCAGATCAAGGACCCGAAGTTCTACGGCCGCAAGGTGATGCATGAATTCGTGCGTGCCGGGGCGCCGCCGGAAATCCTGTTTGTCAGCAAGCCGCACATCGGCACCTTTCGCCTGACGGGCGTGGTGGCCGCGATGCGCAGGGAGATCATCTCGTTAGGCGGCGAAGTGCGCTTCGAGAGCAGGGTCACCGACCTGCTCATTGAAAATGGCCAGATTGAAGGCGTGGTGCTCGCCAATGGCGAAACGCTGCGCAGCCGGCATGTGGTGCTCGCGCTGGGGCACAGTTCGCGCGACACGCTGCGCATGCTGGAGGCGCGGCACGTATTCATGGAAGCCAAGCCCTTCGCGATTGGCTTTCGCATCGAGCATCCGCAGTCGATGATCGACGCCGCACGCCTCGGACGTTTTGCCGGACATCCCGAGCTGGGCGCCGCCGACTACAAGCTGGTGCACCACGCCAGCAACGGGCGCTCGGTCTACAGCTTCTGCATGTGCCCCGGCGGCACGGTGGTCGCCGCCACCTCCGAGCCGCAGCGCGTGGTCACCAATGGCATGAGCCAGTACTCGCGCAACGAGCGCAATGCCAATGCGGGCATCGTCGTGGCGATCAATCCCGAGGCGGACTTTCCCGGCGGACCGCTCGCCGGCGTGGCGTTGCAGGAAGCGCTGGAATCCACAGCGTATGTGTTAGGTGGCAGTGACTACTGCGCCCCCGGGCAGCTGGTCGGCGACTTCCTGCGCGGCGTCGGCTCGACGCAGCTCGGCGCCATCACGCCCTCGTACCAGCCGGGAGTGAAGCTCGGCGACCTGTCGCAGGCCCTGCCCGCCTACGCCATCGACGCGATCCGCGAGGCCTTGCCGGAGTTCGGCCGGCAAATCCGCGGCTTCGATCGTGACGACGCCGTGCTGACGGGCGTCGAAAGCCGCACATCGTCGCCCGTGCGTATCACGCGCGACATGGAGTCGCTGCAGAGTCTGAACGTGCGCGGCCTCTATCCTTGCGGCGAAGGCGCCGGCTACGCGGGCGGCATACTCTCGGCAGGCGTCGATGGCATTAAAGTGGCGGAAGCCGTGGCGCGGAGCCTCACATGAAATTCGAAGACATCAAGAAACTCCACCAGAAGAAATTCCGCGAGGAGTTCGGCTGCTTCCTGATCGAAGGCGAGCATCTGGTGCAGGAACTGCAGAAGGCCGCGGCGCATGACGCACGCCTGCGCAGCAGCGAAATCTATTGCACGCGCGACTACGCACACTGGACCAGCCAGCTCAACATCCACGTGATCAACTCGCGCCACATGATGCAGCTCAGTGAAACGCGCTCGCCGCAGGGCATTGCGGCCGTGGTGCCGCTGCTGACCTCACCCGCGGCGCGGCCCGGCGAACGCGCCATCTATCTGCACGAGATCCAGGACCCCGGCAATCTCGGCACCATCCTGCGCACACTCGCCTGGTTCGGAAAGTTCCGCTGCCTGCTCAGCCCGGACAGCGTGGACGTGCATAACGGCAAGGTGGTGCGCGCCAGCATGGGCGCCATCTTCCATGTGCCGGTGGAAATCGATGTGCCGTTAGCTGCCCTCGCAGTGCGCTTCGGGCGCATCGCCAGCCTCGATCTGCAGGGTGAGTCGATCGCGACGCCTGCGTTCCGCAAGTTCGACTGTTACATTTTTGGCAATGAAGCGCGCGGCCTGCCGCGCGAGGCGCTCGCGGCGCTGAATGCCCAGCCGTTCACGATTGCAGGAACCGGCGTGATTGAATCGCTGAACGTTGCGGCAACCGTTAACATCTGCCAGTACGAACTGAGTCGACGATCGTAGATCACCAACGATATTCCTGTGGAGTCAAAATGATGAAGACCGGATTACTGACTTGTCTGGCAGCGTTGCTGCTGTTGATCGCGCCCACTGCAAGAGCGGCGGATCAGTGGCTCAGCAACGCGCAGCTCATCGATGGTTTGCCGGATTCCAAGGTCCGCGCGGTCAATCTGCGCATTTCCGCCGGAAAAATCGCGGAAATCACCCCTGCGGGCAATCGCGCCGACGCGATCGATCTGCAGGGCGCATTTCTGCTGCCTGGCTTCATCGATGCGCATACGCATATCGAGGATCCGGCCTCGGCCAGGCGTGCGCTGCTCTCCGGTGTGACCACGACTCGCGTGCTCGGCGATGCGTATCTCAAAGCGATGGCTACGCGCGATCTGGTGCGCTCGGGATACGTGCAGGGTCCGCAGATGCTGGTGTCGGGCGGACATGTGCGCCCGCGGCTCGGCGAGCCCTTCATATTGAGCTTTCCGCAATTCGGGCAGTACCTGGATGCGCCGCTGCAGGGCGCCGACAACGTTGCGGCAGTGGTCCGGGCGGTCATAGCGCGCGGCGCCGACGTGATCAAGGTCGGCGCCAGCGAACGCGCGGGTCTGGCACGCACCGATCCGCGCCGCCAGGAATTGTCATACGAAGAAATCCGCGCTGCCGTACTGGAAGCCGGCAAGGCCGGATTGTTGGTCGCGGCGCATGCGCACGACCGGCATGGCGCAAATGCAGCGGTCCGGGCCGGCGTACGCAGCATCGAGCATGGCACCTACCTGGACGACGAGACCCTGGCGCTGATGCGCAAGCAAGGCACTTTTTTCGTACCGACGCTTGCGATCATGAGTCCGTTAGGAGATCCGCACGGCGACAGCGCCGATGACGTCGCGCTGCAGTTGCGCACGACGCATATGATGAAGCCGCTGCGCGACGCAGTGCGCAAGGCGCGCGCGCTGGGGATCGCTGTCGCGGTGGGAACCGATGGCACGTATGGCGACAGCGATGAATCATCGCGCGTGCGGCCGGGTCACGAAGTGGCGGAACTGATCGCCTGCGGCTACGCGCCGTTAGAGGCGGTCACGTCCGCAACCTACAACTCCGCACGCGTGCTGGGCATCGAGGCGCGCACCGGCAGCGTTGTCGTGGGCCTTGAAGCGGACCTGCTGGTCGTGGATCGCGATCCGCGCACCGATCCGACGACCTTGTTTGAGCCAATGGTCGTCATCACCGATGGCAAAGTCGTGTTGAATCGATTGTCGGAGCGATAAGCCCGCAAAGGCTCTGCAGCGCAGCTACTTGGTCTTCGGCCTCGCCTTGGCTAACGCCTCGTCCAGCATCCTGATCAGCCCATCGCGATCGTAGCTGTAAGGCTGGTCTTCGTTGAGCTGCACGAGCTGTCGGATCTGGTGACCGATGGTCCATTCGGCTTCGCCCTGGTTGGGCACAACCATGTAGCGTCGTTTCGGGTTGGGATCGAACAGCGCTTTTTCGACTGCGTCGGCGACTTCGTCGGGTTCCTTGTATTGGGAACGATCGCCGTTGTTCTTGGTATCGTTGAGCCGGCGTAGCGCGCTGCGCATGATTTCTGAATTATAGTTGCCAGGCTCCACGACGTTGACGATCACGCCCTGCTCCTGCATCTGCAGTGCCAGCGAATCGGTGAAGGCTTCGACCGCGTGCTTGCTCATCTGGTAGGCCATCAGATCGCGCGTGACGCCGATACCTGAGATCGAGCCAATGGTGGTAATGCGGCCCTTCGCGGCGATGATCATCGGCGCGAACGCGCGGCTGACACGATACGGCCCGTACAGGTTCACCTGCATCGTCAGGTCGAACTCCTCCGGCGGCATGTCAGCGAGGGTGCCGCGGGTCGCGATGCCGGCGTTGTTGACCAGGCCATACAAGCCGCGCCCGGCTTTCTGGACGGTTTCGACCGCGGCAGCAATGTCGGCGGTGCTCGTCACATCGAGACGCACTGCCTGTACGTTCTTGAGTTGCGCCAGGGCCTTGAGGTCTGCTTCCTTGCGCGCACCGGCATAGACGAAATAGCCGTTGGCGGCGAGCCGCTCGGTGATCTTGCGGCCGATGCCGGTGCTTGCGCCGGTGACCAGCACGGCTTTCTGAGAAGCCGCGGAAGGTGCCGCGACCGGTGACGACTCCGCCAGCGTGGCGAGCGGCGCAACAAGGATCAGCGCGAGAAGGGTCTTGAGAATCGGGTGCATTGGGGCGGGCTCCATTTTAGTTGCGCGAGACTAGCAGTATTCTAACTGCGTATGGCAAACAGTAGACGCGGCAAAGACCTTGGCATGGGCCGCTCTATCTCGCGCCGTGATTTTCTGGACGGCGCTGCGATGGCGGTTGCCGCGTCCAGCCTGCCCGCTTCCTCATCGTCCGCGCTGGCACAGGATGCGGCGGAAGTTACGCCGCCGCGCCGTCTCGGTGAGCGGGGGCATCATCCGGGCAGCAACGTCGTCGCGCACAAGCTGCGCGATGGCATTTTCTGGCGCGACGTCGCGGGCGTACGCGCGAGCGGCGAGACCTATGACCTCGTGGTCGTCGGTGGCGGCATCTCGGGCCTGGCAGCGGCGATGGCCTATCGCGAACGAGCGGGCGCCGCCTGCCGCATTCTGATCATCGAGAATCATGACGATTTCGGCGGTCACGCCAAGCGCAACGAGTTTGTCTCGCAATCAGGCCGCGTACTGATCGGCTATGGCGGATCGCAGTCCCTGCAATCGCCCAGCTATTTCTCGCCCGCAGTGAACGCGATGCTGCGGACACTCGATCTCGACCTGACAAAATTTGCGAGCAGCTACTACGATCGTGACTGGACGCGGCGCCACCGCCTGCGTCCCGCCTGCTTTTTTCCGCGTGAAGCGTTTGGCAGGGATCGCCTGGTGACGATTTCAGAACGTGCCGCGGACTGGGTGCGGCGCGCGCCCCTGTCGCGCCGTGCACAGCAGGACCTCATCCGGTTGATGGACAATCCGCCCGACTATTTTGCAGGGCTGAGCCAGGCCGAAAAGCGGCAGCGGCTCGCGTCCATGACCTATCAGCAATTTTTGTTAGAGGTCGCGAGGGTCGATCCGCAGCTGGTGACGTTCTTCGCCGAGTCCACAGCGGGCTACTTCGGTGTCGGTATCGATGCCGCTTCGGCGCTCGACGCCGGTGCGAACGGCAACCCCGGCTTCAGCGCGATGAATCTGGGCGCACTGGCGGATCCGGCGATGAGCCCGACCGGCCGTTTGGTCTATACCGATCCCGATCCCTACATCTACCACTTCCCCGATGGCAATCACGGCCTGGCGCGCGCGTTGTTGCGGCACCTGAATTTTTCGGCGCTCCCGGCAGGATCGATGGAAGCGCTGGTGACCACGCCGGTTGACTATGCGCGCCTGGATGATCCCTCCGCGGCGACCCGCATCCGACTCGAATCGACCGTGGTACGGGTGCGGCATCTGGGCGCCGTGGATCGCGCCGAGGAAGTCGAGGTCACCTACGCGGGACGCGGCACTGTCGAATCGGTGCGCGCGAAACACGTGGTGTTAGCTTGCTGGCACCGGGTCATCCCCTATCTTTGCGAGGGTTTGCCGGCGCCGCAGGTCGAGGCATTGAACGATCAGGTGAAAGTGCCATTGATTTACACCAATGTACTGTTGCGCAACTGGTCGGCCTTCAAGAGGCTGGGTGTAGAGAGCATCCGGGCGCCAGGGCATTTCTGGCACAACGCCCAGCTCGACTTTCCGGTGTCGATGGGATCCTATCGTTTCGCGGACCAGGAAACGGACCCCATTCTGCTGCACCTGTCGACGATTCCGTTGTTTCCAGGCCAGTCGCCGCGCGATCAGGCCGCAGCGGGGCGCCGCATGATCAGCCGGCTCGACTTCGACTACCTGGAATATTCAATTCGCGATCTGTTAGGACGCGCGCTGGGGCGCGGCGGCTTCGATCCGGCGCGGGACATCGAGGCGATTTGCGTCAATCGCTGGTCGCACGGTTACGCCTACGAATACATGCGTCCCTGGGACACATACTGGCCCGCGGGCCTCTTGCCCATCGAAACCGCGCGCCAGCGCTTTGGGCGTATCGCCATTGCTAACAGTGATTCCGGCGCGTACGCATATGCGCACTCGGCGGTCGACCAGGGCATCCGCGCCGCGCGCGAGCTGCTGGGCACGCCCGCCGACGCGCCGCCAACCGCGGCATTTCCCGGTCCGCCGGTTGCGCTGTTTGCGGGCTAGGCGCGCAGCTGAACCGATTCGATCTGCCCGGCAATGATCTCGGCCGCGTTACCCGGATCGGCTAACAACTTCTGATGATGCAGGCAGGCGGCACGAACTGCGGCGGATGACGTGAGGTCCGCGAGCGCGCGGCTCCAGGCCGCGACCGATGCGCCGGATCGCAATTCGCGCCCGACGCCGAGGCGCTCGATGCGCGTGGCGTTGTCGAACTGGTCATGCGCAAACGGTGTGACGAGCTGCGGCACGGCATTCGCCAGCGCGGTGGCTGAGGTGCCGATACCGCCGTGGTGCACGAGTGCCGCCACGCGCGGCATCAGGTGATCGAAGGGCACATACGCCTGGTGCAGCACGCCGGCCGGAATATCGGCCGGAATCTGGTCCCTGAATGGCGTGACTAACAAAGCGCGCTGCCGGTTACGCCGGCTGGCGGCGATGGCGCGCGCAAAAAACGCCGCGCCATGCGCCATGAACGAGCCCGGCGTGAAAGCGACCGGCGGCGGGCCGGCATCGAGAAAATCCTGCAGCTCGGGACTGAGTGCCGCTTCGCCCGGCTGTTTCCACAACGGAAAACCTGTTGTTCTTGAATTCGCGGGCCAATCGTCCTGCACGGGCGCAAACCATTCCGGCCAGGCGCACAACACCAGATCGGGCGAGTTGAGCCAATGGCTCATGATTCGCTGCACCGGTGGCAGCCCGAGCTGCGCACGCGAGCGATTCAGCTCCGGGGCGATAATGCCGTCGAGAAAACGTCGTTCAACCGCGCGCTGCAAGGGGCGCCACACTCCGGCCGGCAGGCGCGTGGACCAGCGCGGCAAGGTCGGCCATCGCGCCGGCGCTTTAGCCGAGAAGATACAGATCGGTGACAAATGGATCGTCACGCCGCGAGCCCCAAGTTTCTCCTGCGCCAGCCGCGATCCGGCGGCGAGCGTGCTGCCCACCAGAATCGTTTTACCCGGCCGCAGCCGATCGGCAATCAGCTGATAGGACGGCAGCACCTGGCGCTGGATCTCGCCCCAGATCGCCGCGAAGCCGCGGCGCGGGTGCCAGATTTCGGCGTTAGTAACACCCCGTTGATAGTCCTCGAGCGTACCGACCGGGATAAACCCCAGACCGGCGCGGGCAACGCGCCCGGCGAAGACGGCGCTCGCAAGCAATTCGACCTCGTGGCCCCGCCGCTGCAGCGCCTGTCCGATTGCAATGAAGGGATGCACGTCGCCGGCACTGCCGACGGCGGAGATCAGGACGTGCATTGCGGGAACGAGACCTGGGTCATATTGGCGCCATAGCTTGGCACAATCGGAATGTGACCACTGACCGCGCCGGACGGGCTTTACATCCATTATTTTGCCAGCGATGAACGAGTCTGACGAACAGCTGCTGTCGCTGGCCGCCCGGGGCCAGAAAATCGTCATCTACAGCATCCTGATGAACTTTATCGTGGGCGCGATGGATCGCAGCCACGCGGTTCCTGCATGGGTCGTGCAGGCCTTGTTCCTGGGTACCGCAGTGCTCGCGCTGCTGGGCGTCATCCGGATTTGCTCGGGGCTCGGCAAAAGCCAGAATTACAAGCTGCTGATGATGGTGCTGGCGTTCTTCCCCTTGGTCAATCTGGTCGCACTCGTGTACCTGAACATCCAGGCAACCCGAAATCTGCGCGCGGCGGGCTACGATGTCGGTTTGTTAGGCGTCAAGTCATGATGCTGGCGGCGTTAGCTCTGTTGCTGCTGCCGGCGTGTGCCACCGCGGCCGGTCTCCTGGTGTGGGGCCTTTACAGGCATGAGACACTGGACGACGGCGCGCTGCTGCGGCACTTCCTGATATTCCTGGTCGCCAGCATCGCGGCGGCCTGGGGAATCGGCCGGACTGAAGCCGTGCAATTTCGCCTGCACCCGGAACTGCGGATTCAGGCCGAAATCGACGCGCATCCGGTTTACTCCACGCTGAAGCGACTGGCTCCCGACGATGCAACGAGTCTGCTACAGACACTGGTCGCACAAACGGCAACTGGAGTGTCAGTACCCGAAGCGTTCTTGCGGGCACGTCCGTTACTGACTGCCATGACTACCACCCGGTCGGCCTGGGTGGATCAGGAGACACGTCTGATGTGGGGACGTCACGTGACTAACAGCCTGAAGGAACTTCAGACGCAGCACCCGGAGCTCTGTTACCGCGCTTTGTCAGGTCAGAACCTCGATGCGCAAAAATTTTCGCAGGTTTTTTCGCCCGGGAACACGCGAGAATTCCAGCAAGCCGTGGTCCGTGTTTACGAATCGGCGGGTCTCGGCATGCGGTACAACGGGCATCCAGGCGACGTGCGGGCAGATTACAATGAGGCAGCTGCTGAGTATCAGGTCATCAAGGATGAGATCGAGCAGAGATTTGGCGCTGCCGTCGCTGCGAATTTTTCCAACAAGACGTTTCCTGAAGTTCCTGCCGCACCGCCCGATCAAGTCTGCGCAGCACGCATATATCAGCTCGGCGCGATGATGAAACGTCCCAAGGCGATGGCGGCGAGGCTGGTCGACAGCGCCTTGCGCTGACTCTGCCGCGCTGTCGTCAGAATCCGGAACGTTGGCGCGCGGTTTGGTTCATGCCGTCGCGACACATGTTGCTGATTTGCCGCATGCGGCCGCTCGCGACAGCCTCGGGGTCACGACTCATTCGTTCACGCTCGATCGCGAATTCTTTGCGGGTAAAGCCCAGCCTCTGGCCCGCCTCGGTGACGCAACGGCAATAAGCCTCGTGCTCCCCGTGCAGGCGCTTGCGCTCTGACTTCGGCAGCGACTTGACGCACTCTTTCTCGAATTTTTCCGGCGCCGCCGCTTTGACAGGCGCGCCAATCGATAAAGCCAGAAAAAGCACCATGCATGCCGTGACGTGTTTCATCGCTGCAAGTCTCTCCGTCGGTACCAAACGTGGAGACACAAGCGTACCGGCAGGCATCACTCCCACATCGTGAGTGATGTCACTGTGTCGCGAAATTGCGATCGAGTTATGACAAGCGCAGCGCACGGGTCCGCATCTCTATGGGCGACTGGCATATTTCGGAACGTGGAATCAGCGGACACGCGGGGCGGTTTGTTAGCCCAGGGTCTCGCCAGGCGAATATCGATCGCCGGTCACGGACGG
>DAIQQI010000037.1:11019-15204 GCA_036786925.1 Steroidobacteraceae bacterium | reverse complement strand
CATGCGGCCTGTTTCAGGTGTTCGAACTTGGCTTGCTGGGCATTTCAGCCCATATCGTCGATTCCCTGACCAATCCAGGCGGCCAATGCACCGAGCTCTATCCGGACAAGCCGATCTACGACATTCCAGCGCTGCCGGTGTGCGGCGCTCAGGAGCTGGTGGACCGGCTGATGGAGCAGATCAAGCCCTTCCACCCGCAGTTCCACCTGGGGCAGGAAGTCAGCCAGCTGCAGCGCCGCGACGACGGCCGGTTCAGCCTGCAGACCGCGGCGGGCACGCGTTTTGATGCCGCTACGGTTGTCATCGCCGCGGGCGTGGGCTCGTTCCAGCCGCGTCGCATCGGTCTCGAGGGTGCGGAACCTTTCGAGGGCCAGCAGATCCATTACCGGGTGCGCGACGCACAGCAATACCACGGCAAAGCGCTGATGATTTTTGGCGGTGGAGACTCGGCGCTCGACTGGGCGATTGAATTTGCGCCCAAGGCCCGCTCGCTGACCCTGGTGCACCGGCGCGCCGAGTTTCGTGCCGCGCCGGCCTCGGTAGCGCGCATGCGCGAGCTCGGGGCCGCCGGCAAGCTCAACTACATCGAAGGGCTCGCCGATTCTTTGTTAGTTGACGGCGCACGATTGCGCGGCATCCGGGTCAAAGCGAAGGATGGCAGCCTGCATGATGTAGCCGCTGAACAGGTGTTCGCATTTTTTGGCCTGCACCCCAAGCTCGGGCCGGTCGCCGAGTGGGGCCTGGCGATGGAGAAAAAGACGCTCAACGTGGATACCGAGAAATTCCAGACCAGCGTGCCGGGAATTTTTGCGATCGGCGACGTCAACCATTACCCCGGCAAGAAAAAACTGATCCTGAGCGGGTTTCACGAGGCAGCGCTCGCGGCATTCGCGATCCAGGCGCATCTGAACCCGGGCAAGAAACAGTTCCTGCAATACACGACCACCAGCCCGGTGATGCACAAGCGCCTCGGCGTCACTGGTGAATGAGTTTTTTTTCCAAGGAGTGACCATGAAGACCAAGGGATTGATGTTTTTGTTAGCTCTCGGCGCCTGCGGCGCAGTGGCTGTGGCCGCGACCCCGCCACCGGCCGCGAAGCCCGCGGCCACGGGCAAGGTCTGCAAGCTCGAAATCAGCGGCTCGGACGCCATGCAGTTCGACAAGAAAGAGCTCAGCATTGCGGCCGACTGCAAGGTCGTGCAACTGACGCTCAAGCATTCCGGCAAGTTGCCGATTTCCGCCATGGGCCATAACTGGGTGCTGACCAAGACGGCCGATGTGATGCCGGTGAACAATGCCGGCCTGACAGCCGGGCTGGCCAAGAACCACGTGCCGCCCGGCGACAAGCGTGTCATCGCATTCACGCCGGTGGTGGGCGGCGGCCAGAGCACGAACATCAGCTTTCCGACCACGGGCCTGGTCAAGGGCGGGGACTACACGTTCTTCTGCAGCTTCCCGGGGCATATCGGCCTGATGCGCGGCAAGTTCACCGTTCAATAGCGCATGTCGGACCAGCTCGCCGACCTGCTGCGGCAGTTTGACCTCGAGCGGCTCGAGGTCAATCTGTTTCGCGGCGAAAGCCGCGACATCGGCAGTCCGCAGGTGTTCGGCGGCCAGGTGTTAGGTCAGGCGCTGACCGCCGCCTACGCCACGGTGGAAGGGCGCGTGGTGCATTCGCTGCACGCCTATTTCCTGCGGCGCGGCGATTTCAACATGCCGATCGTCTACCAGGTCGATCGCAGTCGCGACGGCGGTTCGTTCTCGTCACGGCGCGTGATCGCGATCCAGAACGGCGAGCAGATCTTTACGTTCGCGGCGTCGTTCCAGGCGCCCGAGGAAGGCATCGATCACCAGATCGACATGCCGAAAGTGCCGCCGCCAGAGTCGCTGCCGGATGCGCACCAGCCGCCCGAGGACATCCTCGCGCGCCTGCCGGACAAGCTGCGCAGTTTCCTGTTGCGTGAGAGGCCGTTCGAATTTCGCATGGTGCAGGAAGTGGATTTCATCAACCCCAGGCCGGCGCCGCCGCTGCAGCAGATCTGGGTCCGCTCGCTCGGTCGCCTGCCGGATGACGACCACATCCATCGCTGCCTGTTAGCTTATGTGTCGGATTACAACCTGCTGAACACCGCGACGCTGCCGCATGGCCGCAGTTACCTGACCGGCGACCTGCTGCTGGCGAGCATCGACCACGCGATGTGGTTTCATCGCAGCTTCCGGCTCGACGACTGGCTGCTGTATTCCATGGACAGTCCCAGCGCCTCTGGTGCGCGCGGCTTCGCGCGCGGCAGCTTCTTCGACCGCAGCGGCCGCTTGGTGGCCAGCACTGCACAGGAAGGGCTAACGCGCCAGACTCTGAAGCAAACTTCGCAAACCGCAACTACTGCCGCCGGTGGAGCCAAGTCATGAAAGTACTGAGCGCGCTGTCCTGCCTGATCCTCGCCGTGGCGACCTCGGGCCTGGCGGCACAAACACCGGTAGCGACAGCTGCGAGAGTTGCGGAAGCTCCGGACCTGAAGCGCGGCCGGCTGCTGTTCATCCAGTGCCGCGCCTGTCACGAAGTCAAGGCCGGCCTGCCGCACAAAGTGGGCCCGAATCTCAATGGCATGCTGGGCCGCAAGGCCGGCACGGCGGCGGGATTCACCCAGTATTCGCCGGCGCTGCGCGCCTGGGGCCAGACCTGGGACCTGGCGTTGTTAGACAAATGGATCGAGAAGCCGAGCTCGGTCGTGCCGGGCAACTCGATGGCGTTTGCCGGCCTGACCGCGGCGCGCGATCGCGCTGCACTCATCGGCTATCTGCAGGCCGAGACCAAGGCGCCGCAGCCATAGAGGGCAGGCGCAGAGCGCCGGCCCCGTCATTATTGCCGGCCGCGGTCTTCCAGCCAGCGTTCCAGGAGCCTGACGTTGCGCAAATGCGCCTTGAACGCGATGTCGAACAGATCGCCCAGGACCGGAACGCTGCCAGCCAGCGCATCGATGGCGATATTCCGGCCCATGCGCAACTGCAGGCGACCCGGCGCGTGCATGCGTCGCGCCAGCACCACGCCGTAGACCGCAAACGCAGCGGTCACGACGTCGCCTGCCACGGGCAGCAGACCTAACAACGGGTCGATCCCGAATCGGATGCGGGTTCCGGGGATGCGGAACCTGCTGTCAAACAACATGGCCAGCCGGCGATAGCGCTCGAAGGCCGCGATATGGTGCGCCGGGATATGCGTGCCGGTCACGGCGTGCAGTTCATGGCCGGCAGTTCATTTCGCCGCGGCGCCCGCGTTAGCCAGCGCGTCGATCTCCTGCACCAGGATCGGGTTGAAGCCCGCAGGATCTTCCATCATCAGGAAGTGGCCACGGCCCGCCATGACAATACTGCGGAACGTCGGGGCCACTTTGCGGCTGCGCGCATCGTCCATTGGATTCATGTCGCTGACGATGGCAATGATCGGCACGGTGATGTCTTTCAGGTCGCGGCCTGCGCCGGCGCCCCAGGCATTCATGCCCCGGACCGAGGGGATGGCCACGTCGGGCGGCGCCGAGGACATGTCGTCGGCAACCTGCCGGATGAAAGCCGGATTCGCCGCCGGCGTGAAAAAGGCCGTGCTGACAAATTGCCGCGTGTAACCGATGAAGTCCTTGCTCATCGCAGCGAAGCGCTGCTCGGCGACCTTGGGATCGGGCGGCGCTTCGCCGAGCGCCTTGAAGGTATCGACGCCGATTACACCAACAACTGACTTGCCGAGCAGGCGTGCGGCCTCGATGACCACCGGGCCGCCCATCGAGTGCCCAACGAGCACCACCGCGCGCGGGGCGTCCGCGTTCTTTGACCAGTGGGCGCGCACCGCCGCCGCGACATCCACGCCAAAGTTCTGCATGCTCCAGTCGCTGCGATTACTACCCGAGGCGCCATGCCCCGCAAGGTCCACCGTCAGCACCGTGTAGCGCGGTGTCAGGGCCGGCAATTGTGCGCGCCAGTAGTTTGAATCGCAGGACCAGCCGTGCACCAGCACCACCAGCGGCGCGCCGGCGCCCCGGACACGGTATTCGATGTGCACACCGTCAACGGAATCCGTTATCTGCGGCGCACCCGAGTTCGGCTTGCTGGTCGGTTGGTTCATCGCACTTCCAGACGGGGTCGGTTGTGGCGGGGCATTGTTGCGACTGCAGGCCGTACTGAGCAGGGTCACGG
>DAIQQI010000037.1:0-11009 GCA_036786925.1 Steroidobacteraceae bacterium | reverse complement strand
AACAAAAAACAGCGGGTGTTGGGTCGGTTTTCCATAAGTGAGCTCAGGCTTGCAGGAGTGTCCAATGATAGCCATCCGGCGCAAAAAAACTGCAGGCTTGCTGGCCAAACTCGTCCGGCCGGATATCGGTGAGCCTGGTGACGCCGGCAGCGGCCAGGCGCGGGTGCAGGCCGGCGAGATCGCGCACCCGCCAGACGTACATCGAGTAGCCGAGGCAGCCGGCGCGCGAGTGATCCAGCTTGTTCTCGATCCGGGCATTGCTGGCAAAGCGCACGCACTTGAGCTTGCCGGAACGGCGTTCGTTCAGCGCATGGCCGGAGCGCGGGTCGTCAAAATCCACCATGTGAAAGCCTTCGCCCGGCGTCAGGCCGAAGATCGAGCGCGAGCCGGTGGCATTCTCGTACGGCACCCGCTCATCCAGCATGCGTTTCAGGCCCAACAAGTTTTCGTAGAAGTCCAGCACCCCGGGGTCGTCGTTGGCGATCATGAGGCCATAGTGCGTGTGCTGGCTGGTTCGAAACAGGCAGTGCGGATTGACCTGCCCATACGCGGGCGACTCATAGCCGAAGCGTTCGAAGAAGACCTGCCGGTAGTGGGGCAGCAGCAGCACCATTTCCCGCACTCCGACGATCGGGTCGCGAAACGGCCTGGCCACCTGCGCGCCGGTCACATCGCCGATCACGGCCAGCAACGGTTCGATCAGGGTGAGTTCGGCGCCGGCTTCACGCGCGCGCTGCGCGTGATTGACGATGTTGAAAACACTGCTGGTGACACGCACGCCCCAGCGTGACCCGACGCAGCGCAGGCTGGAGCCCAGGCCAAGGCCGCTGTTGAGCGGCCGTTCCCATTGCATCAGGCGTACGCCGCCGTGGTCGGCGGCCTGGTGCAACAGGCGCACGGAGCGCAGCGCTGAATCGACGCCGTACAGCGAGCGGGCTGCGGCGGCATCGATTTCGCCGACGGGTCCGACGCGGCAGCCGAACGCCTCGTAAAAGGCGATCGCCGCCACCAGGTCCGGTACGCCGACACAGGCTTCGTATAAGCCGCCGACAGCTGCGGGGGTATCCAGTTTGTCAGGCATGGGTATGATCGTCCGGGTTGGCGGGCTCGCTCACGGTTCGCGGCGCAGCGCGACATCCCCGCGATCATAGCGACTCGTTAACCACGGCGCAGCACCTTGCCCGGGTTCATGATGCCGTTAGGATCCAGCGCGCGCTTGATGGCGGTCATCAGCGCCAGTTCGACCGGCGGCGCATAGCGCGCCAGCTCGTCGACTTTCAGCCGGCCGATGCCATGCTCGGCGCTGAAACTGCCGCCGAACTCGCGCACCAGGTCGTGCACCGCGCGTTTCAGCGCCGGCCCGTGTGCTACGAATGCGGCCCGGTCGGTGCCCGCGGCCTGATTGATGTTGAAATGCAGGTTGCCGTCGCCGAGATGGCCGTAGGCGACCAGGAAACCATCGGGAGCCTGTGCCGCCATCAGCTGCGTGCCGCGCCCGATAAACTCGGGAATCGCGGACACGGGCAGCGAGATGTCGTGCTTCAGGCTGGCGCCGTCGCGCGCTTGCGCCGCCGGGATCGACTCGCGCAGCCGCCAGAAGCGCGCCCGCTGCGCGCTGTTCTGCGCCAGCAACGCATCCTGCAGCAGGCCGGCTGCCAGTGCGTCCGCGAGCGTCGCCTGCAATTGCTCGCGCACGCCACTGTTAGCCTGCGCGGTCGTGACCTCGAGCAGTACCAGCCAGTCACCGCCGTCGGGAGTGGCGATATCACCTAACTCCGGCAGATGACGGCGCACCAGCCCGACCGCAACCGCGGGTATCAGTTCAAATGAACTGAGGGCCTCGCCACAACGGTCGCGCACCCGTGACAACAGCGCCACCGCGTCGGCGGGAGTGCGCAGCGCCACGAAAGCGGTCGCGCTGTCATGTTGCGCCGGAAACAACTTCAGGCTGGCCGCGGTGATGACACCCAGCGTGCCTTCCGCGCCGACAAACAGGGACTTGAGGTCGTAGCCGGTATTGTCCTTGCGCAAACCGCTCAGGGTTTCGAGAACCCGGCCGTCGGCGAGCACGACTTCGAGACCCAGCACCAGGTCGCGCGCCATGCCATAGCGCAGCACGTTGAGGCCGCCGGCGTTGGTGCTCAGGTTGCCACCGATCTGGCAACTGCCCTCGGCGCCCAGCGACAGCGGGAAATACCGGTCAACGGCGGCGGCTGCTTCCTGCACGCTGGCGAGAATGCAGCCAGCCTCGGCCGTGAGTGAATTGTTAGCTGCGTCGACGGCCCGGATCCGGCTCAGGCGCGCCAGCGACAGCACCAGTTGCCGGCCTGATTCATCCGGGGTCGCGCCGCCGCAGTAACTGGTATTGCCGCCGACCGGCACGACGCCGATCCGGCCTGTGTTGCAGAAGGCCAGGATCGCCGCGATCTCGGCCGTGGTGCGCGGCCGGGCGAGCGCCCAGGCCTTGCCGCGGTACAGCTGCCTGTGGTCGGACTCGAAAGGCGCCAGGTCCTGGGCCGCGGTGGACAGCACATCAGGCCCGACCAGCGCAGTCAGATCCGATAAACCACTGTCTGCACCCTGCGTCATGCAGGGAAGTCTAACAGAGGGCGGTGATCGGGCTGCGCCGGCAGTCGGGCTTGGTCAGCAGCATCTGTACATTGCCCAGCTGCCGTTCAGCGTAGCCGCCTTCGCAATAGCACAGATAGTATTCCCACATGCGCACGAAGCTGTCGGGATAGCCGAGTTCGCGCACGGTTGCGATATTGTCGAAAAAATTACGCCGCCATTCGCGCAGCGTGCGGGCGTAATGCGGGCCGATGTCCTCGAGATGGACGAGCTTGAAATCGGTCACCCGGCTCAAGGATTCACTGATCACCTGGGCCGAGGGGATGAAGCTGCCGGGAAAGATGTAACGCTGGATGTAGTCGACCGAACGCCGCGCCTGTGCGTAGAACTGGTCCTGGATCGTGATCGCCTGCAGCAGCATCGAGCCCGCCGGTTTGAGCAGCGACGCGCACTTGCGCAAGTAGGTATCCAGGTAGTTCGCGCCCACGGCCTCGATCATTTCGACCGAGACCGCCTTGTCGAACTTGCCGTTGAGGTCGCGGTAGTCCTCGAGCAGCAGGGTCACGCGATCCTCAAGTCCCAGCCTGGCGACTTTCGCGCGCGCATATTCGTATTGCTCGCGCGAAATTGTCGTCGTGGTTACACGCGCGCCGAATTTCTGCGCGGCGTGAATCGCCAGGCCGCCCCAGCCCGTGCCGATCTCCACCAGTTCATCGCCCGGTTTGAGCTCGAGCTTGCGGCAGATGACATCGAATTTCGTCAGCTGTGCGGCATGCAACGTCGCGCTTTCCTGCGGAAAAATCCCGCACGAGTACGCCATGGTCTCATCCAGCATCAGCTCATACAGGCTGTTGCCGAGGTCGTAATGCGCGCTGATGTTGCGGGCGCTGCCGTGCTTGCTGTTGCGATTCAGCCAGTGAAAGAATTTCTGCATTGGCCGCGATAGCAGCGACCAGCGACTGTCCATGCCATTCATCACCTGGCGATTGATCACGAACAGGCGCACCAGGCTGGTGAGGTCATCACAGCGCCACAGGCCGCGGATATAGGCCTCGCCGACGCCGACCGTGCCGCCAAAGACGGTGTCGACATACATCTGCGGATGATCGACATGGATGGTGACCGTGTGATCGAAGCGCGGCGTGCGCCGGCCGAAGTGCCGTTCCAGGCCGGGTTCGATCATCACCAGCTCGCCGTGCTCGATTTTTTCCAGCTGCGCGAACAACAGCCTGCGCGCCAGGCCAGCGAGCGTGCTGGCGCGGTCGGGCAGGGCCGCATCGAGGTGCACCGGAACCAGTGGCGTGTGATTGCTGAGACTGCGCGAGTTCATATTTTTGTTAGCTCTGCGTGGCGGTTTTCAGTTTGGACGGATGGGTGAAAAATGGCGTCTTGCGCCACAGCAGCTTCAGCGCCTGCCAGTAAATCATCGCAGAGACCTTGGCCGTCATCAAAGGGTAGCTGGCCAGCGCGGTCGCGAGTGATGCGCTGCACAGGGGTTCACGTCGCAAGGTCAGGGTTGCGTCGAACTGCAGTACGTCGTCGCGACGGTTCTCCATGTGCACGTGCAAATGCTCGTCCGGCACGGTAAAGCGCCAGTCGTAGTCCATGTCCATGGGCATGAAGGGCGAAACGTGGAACGCCTTGCCGAAGGTCCAGCGCGACACCTGCGCGCCGACGCGCTCCGCGCGGCTCATCGGCAGCACATAGGCATGCCGTTCGTCCCAGGGGGTGTTGGTGATCTCGGCGACGATGGTTTCCACGGCCGTGTCTTCCGCATTGAAGACGTAGTAAAAGCTAACAGGATTCGACAGCCAGCCGAACTGGCGCAGGTGTGCCAGCAGGCGGATCGGACCCTGGGGCCTGACGCCGAGCTCCTGTTGCACCCGGTCGCGCACCGCCGCCTCCAGCGGCAGCGCGGGGTCGCCCAGGTAATCCTTGCGGCGGAACCAGGCCAGCGCGGGGCGGCGCGCCGACCACAGCCAGTAGCGGTCGAACAGCTGCGGCAATTCCGCCAGGTCGAGATAACAAAGATAGATGCGATAGCGAAAATCATTGACCCGCGGCGCGAAGCGCCGATGGCGAATGTGGCCGGTATAGAGGCAGCTGTGCATGGCGTGCGGCACTATGGCTGAGCGCCTGCACCCTGCCACGCGGCGATGCCGGTATCGCCCGTCACGCGGGCAAAGTCCTCGACCGCCCACAGCGCGCTGACCACGCCGTCCTCGTGAAAGCCGTAGCGCCACCAGGCGCCGCAGTAGAAGCTGCGGTTCTGGCCGGAAATTTCCGACCTGCGTCGCTGCGCCTGTACAGCCCCGGGGGTGTACACGGGGTGCTGGTACTCGAACTGCCGCAGGATCCTGGACGGATCGATGTCGGCGTCGCGATTCAGGGTCACCAGGAAGCGCACCGGCGCCTCGATGCTCTGCAGCACATTCATGTCGTAGGTCAGGGCCAGCAGTTCCTGCTCCCGGGCTAACAGATGATAGTTCCACGCGGCGCGCGCCAGCGGGTTGCGCGGCAGCATGCGCTCGTCGGTGTGCAGGGTCACTTTGTTAGGCTGGCAGGTGAACTCGGAGAGTATCGCGCGTTCGCTGTCGCTGGGGTTGCCGAGCAGCGCCAGGGCCTGCGGGCCGTGGCAGGCGAATACCACGTAGTCGTGCGCGGAACTTTCGCCCTGTGCCGTCAGCAGCGTGACGCCCTGCGCGGTGCGATCCACGCGCCGGATCGCCGTGCCGGTGCGCACCGTGGCGCGCAGCTCGCGCAGCAGCGCGCGCACATATTCGCGCGAGCCGCCCTTGATGGCGCGCCACACCGGGCGTTCATCGATATTCAGGAAACCGTGGCGCTGGAAGAAGTCCACGAAGAACCGCGCCGGAAAGCCCAGCATCTGCGCTTCGGTCGCCGACCAGATGGCGCGCCCCATGGGCACGATGTAGCGCTCGCGAAACGCGCGCGAATAGCGGCCGCGCTGCAGGTATTCTCCGAGCGTGAGCCGCGCCGTGGCCGGGTCGTTGGCCAGCGCCGGCGCCAGCAATTCCGGCGCCCGTTTGCTGAAGCGCAGGATGTCGAGCAGCATGCGCAGGAACCGCGGGTTCAGCGCGTTGCGCCGCTGCGCAAACAATGAATTCAACGACGTGCCGTTGTACTCGAGCCCGGAGCGCTGGCAGCTCAGGCTGAAACTCATGTTGGAATCCTGCCAGGCGACACCCAGCTCATCGATCAGGCGGATGAAGTTCGGGTAGGTCCAATCGTTGAACACGATAAAGCCGGTATCGATCGCGTAGGGCTGACCCTGCCACTCGACATCGACAGTCGCAGTGTGGCCTCCGACATGGTCGTTAGCCTCGAACAATGTGACTTCATGCCGGGGCGCCAGACGCCACGCAGCCGTCAGCCCGGCGATACCCGATCCGATGATGGCAATACGCATCAGCAGCGTCTATTTGCTAGCGGCGCGGTCGGATGCGTCGTTCGGAAAAATCGCGGGCGTGAATCGGGATGGGCTTCAGGTCCCAGACGATGCCGAGCCAGGACAGCAGCTTGAGCATGTACCAGGTAATGTCGATTTCCCACCAGTAAAAGCCCTGGCGGGTCGAGCTCGGGTAGTGGTGGTGGTTGTTATGCCAGCCCTCGCCAAGCGTCACCAGCGCCAGCAGCCAGTTATTGCGGCTCGAGTCGCCGGTGCGATAGCGCTGGCCGCCGAACACATGCGACAGCGAGTTGATCGTGTAGGTGCCGTGGTAGCAGATCACCGTGGACACGAAAAAGCCCCAAACCAGCATCTGCCACGCGTTGGTGCCCAGTTGCGGCTCCGTCCGCTCCAGCAGCGCGCCCAGGCCTAACATGCCGAACGCCAGCGCCACGGGCACGAAGATGTCGAAGCGGTCGAGCAGCTGCAGCTCGCGAAACTGCAGCAGGTCGCGCACCCGCCTGAGATCGGGAGTGAAGCCTTTTTCGGTCAGGAACCAGCCCATGTGCGAGCGGATGAAGCCGTGCCGGATCGGCGAATGCACATCTTCATGGCGGTCCGAGTGCGCATGGTGATGGCGGTGATGGGCGGCCCACCACACCGGCCCGCGCTGCACCGCCGACGCGCCTAACAAACCGAAGATGAACTGCCCGACCCGCGAGGTCTTGAAGCTGCGATGGGAAAAATAGCGGTGATAAAAGCCGGTGATCGCGAACATGCGCACCAGGTAGGCGCTGCCCGCCACCAGCACCGCCACCGGACTCCAGCCCACCCAGATGATGGCCAGGCAGGCGAGATGCATGCCCGCAAACGGCAGGATGCGCGCCCAGTCCACCTGATCCCGCAATGAGTTGCGATCACGCGCCTTGGCCGCTCCGGTGTCAAACCAGAGCGCCAGTGCCCGCAGCCAGCGGGCCGGCAGTGAAACGCTGCTGCTCATCTTCGCAGTGCGGCGGGTTCAGGCAGCCGTCGAATTGCGCAACGCGGCGATGCGCTCATCCAGCGGCGGATGCGTCATGAACAGCGCCTTCAGGCCGCCGCCGGGGACGCTGGCAATGCCAAACGCCCGCATCGCCGCCGGCAACGGCTGCGGATCATGCGCGCGTTTCAGCGACTCGAGCGCGCCGATCATCGCGTCGCGCCCGCCTAACACGGCACCGGCGGCATCGGCGCGGAACTCGCGCCGCCGCGAGAACCAGGCGACGATCATGCTGGCGAGCACGCCGAAGACGATTTCCGCAGCCATCACACTGACGAAGTAGCCAATGCCGCGGCCGTTCTCGTTCTTGAGGATCGCCTTGTCGATGAAATTGCCGACGATGCGCGCGAGGAAGATCACGAAGGTGTTGACCACGCCCTGGATCAGGGTCAGCGTCACCATGTCGCCGTTGGCAACGTGGCCGATTTCATGACCGAGCACCGCTTCCACTTCACGCTTGCTCATGCGCTGCAGGAGACCGGTGCTGACCGCGACCAGCGCCTTGTTCTTGTTGGCGCCGGTGGCGAAGGCGTTCGGGTCCGGCGAATCGAAGATACCGACTTCCGGCATGCCGATGCCCGCTTCCTTGGCGAAGCGCTCGATGGTGCTGACCAGCCAGCGCTCGGTCTCGTTGCTGGCCTGCGTGATCACACGCACGCCCATGGCCCGCTTGGCCGACCACTTGGAGATGAGCAGCGAAATGATCGCGCCACCAAAACCAAACAGCGCCGCAAATACCAACAGGCTGCCCATGTCCTGGCCGGTGCTGGCCAGGTAGACGTCGATGCCCAGCAGGCGCGCCACGATCGTCAGGACGAGCATGACGGCCATGTTGGTCAGCAGGAACAGGAAAATACGTTTCATCGCGAATCACTCCTTGTGAAGGGCGAACATTCAGTGGCGGATTAGATTGTGTCTAAAAGGGAAAGTTCAAGCCAGTATTTTAACCGAATGGCTCCGGGGCTCACTGGGCTGCCATTTAACATACCGGGCGGCCGGGCTAGCGCGGATGCAGGCGGGCGAGCCGGGTCGCCGGGCCCCGTCGCCGGGCCGCCGGCAAAGTGCTCGCCAAGGGGAGATTCAGGATGAAATCGGCGATCGCAGCGGTGTCGTCCAGATCCAGGCTGGTCAGCCCGGTCGGCAGTTCGCCGGTATCGTTCCTGGGCAGCGCGATCGCGACCAGGCCGCCGGGGTCGGCGCCAGGCTCGCGCGCCCCCAGAAAACTCCGAAAAACCTCGATCCGTGGCACTGCGCGCAGCTCCGAAAAGCCTTCGAGCAGCAGCAAGTCGGCAGGTGGCACCTGCCGCAGCACATCCGGCAGGTCCATGGGCTGCGACAAATCGCCTAACAAAGCGTAGCGCCGGTCCGAGACCAGCAGGGTCGCGCTGGCGCCGGCGGCGCGATGGCGCCAGCTGTCCTTGCCGGGCAGATCCAGTTCAAAGTCGTGGTGATGTGTGTGCTTGACCGTGGCCACGCGCAGTCCACGTGCGACGAAATGCCGGATCAGGCGCTCGATCAGATGCGTCTTGCCGCTGCCCGAGCGGCCCACGATAGCTACCGTTCGCAATTGCTGTCCCCCCGGCTGCTGGCGCTTACGAGAGCGCGACACCCAGCATGCGGCCGACGAGAAACGCGAGCAAGCCCGCGCCGCCTCCGATGAGCACCATGCGCAAGCCATTGCCCCAGGCATTGCGGCCACTGAACAGGCTCATCAGCATGCCCACGCCAAACAGGGCGACGCCGGTGACGGCGATCGTGGCGATCATCGCCGTGTCGCCCGGCATGCGCAGCAGAAACGGCACGAGTGGCAGCGTCGCGCCGACTGCGAAGGCTGCGAACGACGACAAGGCCGCACCCCACGGGGAGCCCAGTTCATCCGGATTGAGCCCGAGTTCTTCGCGCGACAACACATCGAGCGCATGGTCCGGATTTGACAGCAATTCGCGCGCCATGCCGCGGGCGCGGTCCAGGTCCATGCCGCGCGCGTTGTAGATCAGCGCCAGTTCTTCAGCTTCTTCTTCCGGGTACTCGGCCAGTTCTTCGCGTTCCAGCGCGATCTGGTATTCGTACATCTCGCGCTGCGAACGCACGGAAACATATTCACCGGAGGCCATGGACAGCGCGCCCGCCAGGAGTCCCGCGATGCCGGTGACCAGCACGGAATCGCTGCTCGCGCCGGCGGCGGCTACGCCGAAGACCAGTGCCGCATTCGACACCAGCCCGTCATTGACGCCAAACACCGCGGCGCGCAGGTTGTTGCCGCCGAAGCCGCGATGGCGTTCGCCGACCTGCGCGATCGAGGTCGGCATTTCGTGGCCGGCAGACTGGCTGCTCGTATACACCGACAAGCCGCGCAGTTTCATCGCTGCCAGCACCGGACGGACTTTGCGCGGACCCAGGGCGCGCACCAGCGCGGCCACGATCTTGCCGCGCATCGAGGGCACGAACACGTGATTGCCGGGATGATTCGCGCGCCAGGTGTCCGCCTGCCCTTCGGCGGCGGTCGCGAGCTTCAGAAACAATTGTGACTTGGCGCGGTCGCGCTCCACTTCCGCGACGATCCGGTACAGCCAGGCTGATTCTTTCTCGTGACGCCAGCTGTCAACGCCGCTGCCGCTCATGAGTTAGCGGTCACGGTCGGCATCTTCTTCGTCTTCGTCCTCATCTTCGTCATCATCATCGTCGTCCCAATCGTCATCGTCGTCTTCTTCTTCCTCTTCCTCCTCTTCCTCGTCGTCATCCTCGTCCTCATCCGACCAGCCTTCCGGTTCCTCGGTGACTTCGAGGTCCAGCTCGTGCCAGGTGTCGATGTCGATTTCCTCGATCTCGCGGTCGAGGTATTCGATTTCAACGACTTCTGTGTCCTCATCGACCGACAGCACCCGAAACGTCTCTTCTTCCTCGACGTTTTCGTACCAGCGGCCGCGAACCGGTTCGTGATCTCTGCTCACAAGCTTTCCTGATTGCTGCGCGTCTAGGTGTGCGCGCTCCGACACCCAGTTTAGGCAAGCTGCTGCAGGGAGGCAATTAGGGTTGCTATATTGCGCTGATGTCCGCGCCACCTATTGCCAAAGCCCGACGGATCGTCGTCAAGGTCGGATCCGCTCTGTTGGTGGACGGCGCCAGCGGCCGTTTGAATCGCGCCTGGCTCGAAACGCTGGCCGATGACCTTGCCCGGCTGCGCAAACGCGGCCAGGAAGTCATCCTGGTGTCTTCGGGGGCCATCGCGCTCGGGCGACGTACCCTCGGACTGGCCAGCGGCGAGCTGAAGCTGGAGGAAAGCCAGGCCGCGGCCGCGGTCGGGCAGATTCGCCTCGCCCACGCATACAAGGAGCTGCTGGACGCGCGCAACCTGCCGGTGGCGCAGATCTTGCTGACGCTGGAAGACAGCGAAGAGCGGCGCCGCTATCTCAATGCACGGGCCACGCTCAAGACCCTGTTGTCGCTGGGCGCCATTCCGGTCATCAACGAAAACGATACGGTGGCCACCTCCGAAATCCGCTACGGCGACAATGACCGGCTTGCGGCGCGCGTCGCGCAGATGACCGGCGCCGACTGCCTGGTGCTGCTGTCCGACGTGGACGGACTCTACACCGCCGACCCTAACAAAGATCCGGGCGCGCAGCTGCTGCCGCGGATTGCGCGGATCACGCCCGAGATCGAGGCGCTGGCAGGCGTGTCGACCTCGGGTCTCGGGCGCGGCGGCATGGTGACCAAGTTGTTAGCGGCGAAGATCGCGGTCGCCGCCGGCTGCCATATGTGCATTGCGGCCGGGCATCACCCGCATCCGCTGCGCCGCATCGAGAAGGATAACCGCGGCAGCTGGTTCGTTCCGGAAACGAGCGCGCGCAGCGCGCGCGCCCAGTGGATTGCCGGCAGCCTGGCGCCGGCGGGCGCGTTGCGCATCGACGATGGCGCACTGCGCGCGTTGCGTGCCGGCAAGAGCCTGCTGCCCGCAGGAGTCACCGCCATCGACGGCCGCTTCGAGCGCGG
>DAIQQI010000264.1:0-4716 GCA_036786925.1 Steroidobacteraceae bacterium | reverse complement strand
TGCTGTCAAGCAGCGGCTGCTGAAGTCAGGCGCCGCCAAAGCGGTGTCGCGGGCACAGGCCGATTTCACCCTGACGCCGACCGAAGCCGAACGGCTGGCGGTCGTGTTCGATTTTGACCAGGACAGTTGTTACCCGTCGCCGGCGGTGTTTGCTGACGGCGTGCCCAATCCCGGGTTGGATGCACAGGCCTTCGGCATGACCGCGGGTTGCCGCGATCCGAAGCAGTTGCAGGATTCATTTACGTACTACCGCAAGGCGGCCATTCGCCGCGGCGGTGTCGATTTCGCGGTGCACATGTATGCGCTGTATTTCATGAAGGACAAGTCGATCGAGGTTCCAGGCGACGCGGGGCATCGGCATGACTGGGAGTACGCGCTGGTCTGGACGACCAACGGCATCGTCACGCACGCAAGTTTCAGTCACCACGGGAAGGTGACCACCAAGCGAAAAGATGAGATCCACCTTGAGTCGACCGGCGGTCAGCACGTGAAGGTGGTCTACCACAAGGACAATCTCTCGACGGGTGGCGTCACCCACGCCATGCGATTCGCGACCGCGGGCGAGCCGGCGGAGAATTCTTTGCGGCGATGGATCACGCCGACCATTGCCGAGTGGAGCACCATGGCGAGCCCGCAGGTAAGCAATGCGCAGCTGCGCCAGATTTTCAACACGCACGGCTTTGGCGAGGCGGACTGTTCGTTCAACGACCGCAATTTCCCGCAGGAAATCGCCAAGTCGCCGCCGGCCAGTTATCCCGCCGCCGATGACTGGCGCGCGGCGGTGCGCTGAGCAATGCCTGCCGATCTCAAGCTAACACACAACTGCGCCCGTGCCGGAAACGCGTGGCCAAACAGTCATCATGCTGGCAACCGTGGAAGTTTCGGAAAAGCTGCCCGCAGGCTTTGCCCGCAATTACGACGCCGACCCAAAGCAGCCTCTTTGCGAATCTCGGCTCCGTAAAGGAGGGTTGCAGACGCTGTTGGCAGAAAAAGCTAACACCGTCTGGCGGCAGTAATAGGAATACCCACGGCGCAATTGCCGAACGCTCTCAGCGCAATCGCGCCATCAGCGGGTCCAGGAGTCCATTCAGTCGCAGCAGGTTCTCATCGCGTGCCTGCAGGCGCCTGGCACGCGGCTCGCGCGCGGCACGATCCTGCAACTCGCGCAGGGCAGTGCGCAGTGGCTCTGACAGTGTCACGGGACTTGCGCCGCGCGATTCGGCGATGCGATTGATGGTCGGCCCGAAGCGCGCGAGGTAATCGGACAGCCCGCCCGGCGCATTCAGATCGCCGACGTGCAGCGGGCCCATGAGTGCCCAGCGGCGCGCGAGGCCCAGGCTGACAACCTGGTCGACGTCCTCCGCGGCGATCACCCCTTCCTCCACCAGGCGCAGCGCCTCGGCGAGCAGCGACCACTGCAGGCGGTTGAGGACAAAGCCGTCGATTTCCTTTCGCAGCAGCACCGGCGCCTGCCCGACCCGGGCCAACAACCCTAACGTCCGCTGGATGGTGTCCGCCGCGGTGAACGGGGCGCCGCACACTTCGGTCAGCGAAATGAGATGCGGCGGGTTGGCCGGGTGCGCGACGATGCAGCGCGCCCGTCCCGGGAGATCCGAGGCGATCGCGCTGATGGGAAACGACGAGGTGGAACTGGCCAGCACGGCGGCGGTGGGCGTCTCGCGATCCAGCAGTTGAAACAGGTCGCGCTTCGCCTCGAGCGATTCGACGATCGACTCCTGGACGAAGTCCGCGGCAGCGACCGCTCGTGCTCGCACCGGCTCATACGACACGCGATCGAGGATAGCTGCCACGGTGTCGCGCAACGCGCCCGCCGATTCGAGCGACCGCAGCGTTTGCCGGATCCAGGTTTCGGCGGCGAGCATTTGTTTTGCATCCTGGTCGTGCACGACCACGCGACATCCCGCGCGCGCAAATACCACGGCCCAACTGCCGCCGACCAGGCCCGCCCCAACCACGGTGACATGGGTTGGGTCGCGGCCTGGCGACCCGGAATTGGTACTGTTGTGTGCGTTGACCATCGATGCGTTTCCAGTCTAATTGGTGTTTACAGCGCCGCAGGGGGCATTTCGCCAGGAGTCGGATTATGATGCCTGGCTGATAACCCCAGGCAAGGTCGGTCTGCAAAAGCGCGGCCGGGCCCTGGCTTCGGGAGCGGTGTCGGGCGCAGGCGGCGGTGAAAAAATCAATGGCCGTTTTGTTAGGTCTCGTGGTGGTGTACGCCCTGCTGTGTGCCTGGGTGTATGCCAGGCAGCGCTCGATGATCTACTACCCGGTGCCGGAGCGGGCGAGTTCGCTCGGCGCGATGTCGCTGCCGGTCGAGGGCGCGGTGCTCAGGATCTGGACATTGAAGCGGCCGGGGAGCCGCGCGTTGATCTACTTCGGGGGCAACGCCGAGGATGTCAGTGGCAGCCTCGGCGAGTTTGCGCAGGCGCTGCCGGAGCGCTCGCTGTACTTCGTCAACTATCGCGGCTACGGCGGCAGCACGGGCGCGCCGACGGAGGCGGCGCTCGTCGCCGATGCGCTCGCGATCTTCGACTCGCTCCACCAGGATCATGACGAGATCGCGGTCGTCGGACGCAGTCTCGGCAGCGGCGTGGCGGTGCAGCTCGCGGTCGCGCGACCGGTCAGCGCTCTGGTGCTCGTGACACCCTTCGACAGCCTGGCGCGCGTCGGGCAGGCGGCGATGCCGTGGCTGCCGGTGGCGTTCCTCATGCGGGATCGATACGAGTCCGCGCGCTTTGCGCCGCGGGTGACCTGCCCGACGCTGCTGCTGGTCGCCGCGGCGGATGCGGTCATCCCGCCGACGCATGCGCACAGCTTGTTAGCGGCGTTCGCGGCCGGGCGGGCGCGGGCGGTGGAGCTGCCGGGCGCGGGACATAACGATCTCCAGCTCTGGCCGCAGTATTACCGCGAAATTGCCGCATTTTTGCGATGATCCGGGAAGCACGACCGACGAGGGCACGACCATGAAAAAGGAGCTGTTCCAGCCGCTGTCCGGTAATGTAATGCCGCGCTTTGGCGGTCCGGCGACGTTCATGCGGCTGCCGGCCTGCACGCCGGCCGACCAGCTGGACGTGGCATTCATCGGCGTGCCCTTCGACATCGGCACGTCGAATCGCCCGGGCGCGCGCCTCGCGCCGCGCCAGATCCGCGACGAATCGCGCATGCTCCGTCCCTACAACATGGCCACGCGCGCGGCGCCGTTTGATTCGCTGCGGATCGCGGACGTCGGCGATGTGCCGATCAATACCTTCAACCTGCTGAAGAGCATCGACATCATCGAGCAGCATTTCGATGCGTTGTTAGCTACCAACGCCATTCCGCTGACCATGGGCGGTGATCACACCATCGTGCTGCCGATCCTGCGGGCGCTGCGACGCAGGCACGGCCCGGTCGGGCTCGTGCACGTGGACGCGCACGCCGACATCAACGATCACATGTTCGGCGAGAAGATCGCCCACGGCACGCCGTTCCGGCGCGCGGTGGAAGAAGGCCTGCTGGACACGAAGCGCGTCGTGCAGATCGGGCTGCGCGGCACGGGTTACACGGCCGAAGACTTCGACTGGCCGCGGGCGCAGGGATTTCGCGTCGTGCAGGCGGAGGAGTGCTGGTACAAGTCGCTGGCGCCCCTGATGCGCGAGGTCGTCGCGCAGGTCGGCGGCGGGCCGGTGTATCTCAGCTTCGACATCGACGGTCTGGATCCCGCGTTCGCGCCCGGGACCGGCACGGTCGAGATCGGCGGGCTAACAGTACCGCAAGCACTCGAGATCATCCGCGGGTGTCGCGGGCTCGATCTCGTCGGCGGCGACCTGGTCGAGGTCAGCCCGCCCTACGACACCACGGGCAACACCGCGTTGTTAGGCGCCAACCTGCTTTTCGAGATGCTGTGCGTGCTGCCGGGCGTCGAGTATCGTCGGTGAAATGACGCTTGATCTTGCAATCGCGCCGGGCACACGCCAATCTGCGCGAATGCGGCAGCTTTGCAGAGTGCCGACTGGTTCAGTTGTCGCGCATGATCAGCGAATGGCAGGGAAGGTGGAACCCACGCTCGAAGCGGCAATTGCTCAGAAGATCCAACTCATTCGAGGTCAACGAGTGATGCTCGATTCGGATCTGGCATCGCTTTACGGCGTTGCCACCAAGCGTTTCAATGAAGCCGTCTCGCGAAACGCTGGCCGATTCCCCGCAGACTTCATGTTTCTGTTGAACAATCAAGAACTTAGAAACTTGAGGTCGCAATTTGCGACCTCAAGTTCAGGTTATGGAGGGCGCCGTTACCGGCCGCGCGCTTTCACCGAACACGGTGCCATTATGGCTGCGACCATCCTGAAAACCGCGCGAGCGGAGCAAATGAGTGTCTATGTTGTTCGCGCTTTCGTCCGACTGCGCGCAATGCTGGCGTCTAACGCTGCGCTTGCTCGCAAACTGGAAGCATTGGAGAAATCCGTCGCTGCTCTCGATACTGATACGCGTCACCGCTTCGACCAGGTGTATGAAGCGATTCTGGGTTTGATGGGACCCGCAGCGAAACGGCAGTGAGGCTCGGCGATGTTAGCTCCGAAAACCGCAGCTGCGTAGGGCACCCAACAGCGCCACTGTTGGGTGCTCCGCATGGCCAGGGCTCAGGGGATGCTGTACTCGCCGGACCAGTCGGACCAGCCGGCGCCCGTGGTGCCGATGAAATTACCCTGAAAT
>DAIQQI010000482.1:0-1447 GCA_036786925.1 Steroidobacteraceae bacterium | reverse complement strand
AACCCGTCCGTGCCTGCGTAACGCCGGTGTCGGCTGCCGCCGGGAGGAAAATTACCACCATCGAAGGCCTGTCGGCCGATGGCGATCATCCGGTGCAGCGCGCCTGGGTCGAACTCGACGTCGTGCAATGCGGCTGGTGCCAGTCCGGCCAGGTGCTGGCGGCGGCCGCGCTCCTCGAAGCTAACAAAAACCCCAGCGATGCGGATATCGATGCGGCCATGGACGGCAACATCTGCCGCTGCGGAACCTACCCCCGGATACGGGCGGCGATAAAACGCGCGGCCGAGATCAAGCGTGGAGGTGCTGCATGAACTCGGATACCAACGCCGGCCGCCGGCACTTTTTGATTGGCACCGCCGTCATTGGCGCGGGCCTGGTGATCGGCGTCGCTGTCGCCAAGCGCCGCGGCACAGCCACCCGCTCGGGCGGCGGCGGCAAGACCCTGTCGCCTAACGCCTGGCTGCGGGTCGCCCCGGATAACACCGTGACGTTGGCATCCGGCAAATCCGAGATGGGCCAGGGCATTTCAACAGGATTAACGATCGCGCTTGGCGAGGAACTGGATATCGATCCGGCGCGGATCGTGGTCGAATTTGCCGGCGCCGACAAGATCTATTACCACCCCTTCCTGCCGCAGCAGTTTACCGGCGGCAGCAACAGCACAGTAACGACTCACGAGGTGCTGCGCCAGGTTGGCGCGACCGCAAGGGCGATGTTGTTAGCTGCCGCGGCGAAGAAATGGGACACGACCGTGGCGGAGCTGCGCACCGACAATGGCGTGGTTTACTACGGCAGTCGCAAGCTGACCTATGGCGAGCTGGCCGATGCAGCGGCCGCAGAAGTGCCGGCCGCAAAGCCAACTCTGAAGACCCAGGCGCAATTCAAGTACATCGGCAAGTCGCAGCCGCGCAATGACAGCAGGGTCAAGGTGACGGGCCGCGCGAAGTTCGGACTCGATGTCGACGTACCGGACATGCTCACCGCGATGATTGCGCGGGCACCGGTATTCGGTGCGACGGTCAAGTCGTTTGACGACAGCGAGGCGCGCAAGATTCCGGGCGTGGTCGCGGTCAAGCAGGTGCCGAGCGGCGTTGCCGTTCTGGCTGAGAATACCTGGGCCGCAGAGCGCGGTCGCGATGCGCTCAAGGTGGACTGGAATCTCGGGTCGATGGCGAGCTTCGACCTGGCACAGGTACGCGCGGATTATCGTGCGAAGATCCGCAAGCCCGGATTGATCGCCCGCAACGACGGCGATGCTCTGAAAGCGCTGCAGGCCGCAGGTGCGCGCAGCATCGATGTCGAATACGAGCTGCCGTTCCTGGCGCACGCGACCATGGAGCCGCTGAATTGCGTCGTGCACGCGCGTGCGGATGGCGCAGACATGTGGGTCGGAACCCAGAGTCAGTCGCAGGACGTGGAGAAGGCCGCGGAGATCCTTGGCCTCAAG
>DAIQQI010000263.1:0-4731 GCA_036786925.1 Steroidobacteraceae bacterium | reverse complement strand
CCCGCCGCCGGTACGCAGCACCGAGTAGGTCTGGTCACCGAGGTTGCGGCCGATCAGCGAGACCCGGAACTTGTTGTCAGGATCGCGCAGCGTGATGATCAGGTCGGTGGTCGTATAGGCTGGAATGCGCAGCGCCGCCGGCTCGTTGAGATCGGCGAACGATTCGTCCTGATAGGAAACAGTCAGGTTAGGCGCAAGCTCAAGCCGGCCGACCGGGATGGTGTACTCGATGCTGGCCGAGCCCTTGTACTTCGGCGCCAGCGGCAGCGCCGTACCGTTCTTGACGGTCGGAGTCGAGCCCGCTGGCGTGAACCAGTTGCGAACGCGCGCGTCGTTGTAGGTGAACCCTCCGGAAACCGACAACCGGTCAGTCGGCTTGGCCTGCATCTCGATTTCCAGGCCGCCTGAGCTGACCTCACCGGCGTTGGTCAGGGTCGTGATCAGCGTGCCGTTCAGGAACAGGAAGTTGTTAGCCTGGAAATTATTGTACCTGGCCCAGAACGCCGCGGTGTTCAGCTGCATGCGGCCGTCAAACAGAGTCGACTTCACCCCCACCTCCATGGAGTTGCCGGTTTCGGCGGCGAGAACCTGCGCGTTGTTAGCCGTCATGTTGAAGAATACGTTGTACGCCGGACCCTTGTAGCCCTTGGCATACGTCATGTACGCCTTGACGTCGTCACTGACGTCGAACTGGAACCCCGCGCGGCCCGAGACGTTGCTCGAGGTATTGCTGCCCGACAGGAAGGCCGTGCCGCCGCCTGTCTGGTTGCGGATGCCCGGGCCCGGGATCGGCGAGAAATTGTAGGTGTGGTTGAAACTCAGCTTGTCCTGCGTCCAGCGCAAGCCGAGGATGCCGCGAACACGCTCCGACAGATGGAACGTACCGTCGGCGAACACCGCAAAGTTCTTGAAATCAGCGCCGAACAGTGCGTTGGCCGAGGGCGTCGTGACCGTCGACGTGCCGGCCAGGCAGGGCGCCAGACCGGTCGCGTTGACTGGCGACGTTGTTGTTGTGCAGACAATGGCGTCGCGGCGGAAGAAACGCTCGGCTTCGTTCTTCGAATAATAGATGCCGCCGACGTAGTCAACGAAGCCGCCGCCGCGGGACGTAATGCGCAGTTCTTCCGACGTCGTGGTCTGCGTCTGCGGACCAAAATCATGCAACTGCGCGAACGCATTGCCGACATAGGCTGCCGGCTGGTCGAGCCAGTCGCCTTCGCGATACTCGGTCGCGTCCCAGGTGCGATGCGCCGTGATCGAGGTCAACGTGAACTTGTCGAAGTCGATGTCGGCCTGCACGGAAGCGCCCCAGGCCTTCTCGGTCGACCGCATCTTCAGGTTCTGCCTGACCTGGCGCGTATTGTCGCCCAGGAAACTGGTGCCTGCTAACAAGGATGCAAATGCCGGGCCGTTCGTGCCCGTGGGCGCCGTGCCGATGATTTCCGCGCAGCAGTTGTCATCGGACTCGCGGTAGTCGCCGATAAAGGTCAGGCGCACGCGGTCGCTAGGCGTCGCTTCCCAGATGGTGCGGATGCCCTTGCGGTCATAGCCGTTGACCTTGCCACCCGCGCCCGTGGTCGTAATGTTATTGATGTAGCCGTCAAACTGGCCCCAGGTCACCGTGGTGCGGGTATGCAGGTTCTCCGAGATCGGCGCGTCCAGCGCGGCCTTGACCTTCTGTTCATTGTCTTCATACACACCGATGTCGACATAGCCGCCGAGTTCATCACCGGGGCGTTTCGACACAATGTTCACCACACCGGCCGAGGAGTTCTTGCCGAACAGCGTGCCCTGCGGACCGCGCAGCACTTCGACACGCTCGATGTCGTAGAGATCGCCGAAGGCTTCACCGGCGGAATTCAGCACCACGCCGTCGACCACCGCCGCCACGCTGGGCTGCGCCGCGATCGCGAAGTTGATCGTGCCGACGCCTCGCAGGAACAGCGCTTGGTTGAGCGAGGTATTGGTCTTGCGGATATTGAGCGACGGCACCATGGCGCGCAGGCCGTCGACGTTGAAGCCGCCGGCCGCATCGACCATCTTGGCGCTGACCACGGACACCGCGATCGGCACGTCCTGCAGTTTCTGCTCGCGCTTTTGCGAGGTCACCACAATTTCTTCCAGCGCCGGCTCGGAACTGCCAGCCTCCTGCGCGAATACCGGACCGGCCACCAGCGCGGTCGCAATGCCCGACAGGAGCGCGGTCAACAGCGTGTATTTGTTCTTAACCATGTGGATTTCCCCCTCAGAAAACCTGGCAGGGCCGAGGCGGCGCTGCTTCATTTACCTCAAACTAGCACGACGTTTATATGTCTTACAACCCTTATATAAGACATGAGACTTAAGCGATCGCCTAAGCGACCCACTCTTCGTTGCGGGTGATGCGGCCACGCAACAAACCGCTCTCCGGGCCCAGCGCGACGTGCGTGCCGCGGCGCACAAACACCGCCATTTCGCCGAGGCCCAGCGACAGGTCATGCACTCGGCCGCCGCCGACAGGTTCGCGATCCGGGAACCGGCACCAGTCCCCCGGCGGCAGGTAGACCGTGACCCGGCCGTCGGCACGCAGGCATGGAGCCACCAGCAAGTCGTCGCCAAACATGAATTGATCCTCGAACGCCCAGGCCGCGGGATCGTCCGGAAACGCGAGCACCATCGGCCGTTGCACTGGCAGGCCGGTGTTAGCTGCCGCCGCGATGGCAGTCTCGAGATAAGGCAGCAGACGGTTGCGCAGGCGCAGCGCCGTCATCGCCAGCGCCTCAGCTTCCGCGCCGTAACTCCAGGGCTCGCGCGCACCGATGCCATGCAGGCGCAGGTGCGCGGAAAAAACCGCCATCTGCAGCCATCTGACATACAGGACCGGGTCGCGCTGATCGCCATAGAAACCGCCGACGTCAGTCGCGTAGTAAGGGGCGCCGGTCAGGCCCCAGCTGAGGCCGCTGCGCAGGTTGCCGGCCATGCCGCCCCAGTCCGCCTGCGGATCACCGCCCCACTGCGACGGATAGCGCTGCGAACCGGTCCAGCTCGCGCGACTAAAGAGAAACGCGCCGTTAGCTCCGAATTTGCTGGCCGCTTCATACACGCAACGATTGTAGAGCAAGCCATACACGTTGTGCAGCTCAGCCCCTGCCGCGCCGTTATGCGCCAGCATGTCGGGCTCGATCTGCTCGCCAAAATCCGCCTTGATCATATCGATGCCGAGGTCGAACAGTGCTTGGTGCTGGTCGCGCCACCAGGCATAGGCGTCCGGGTGCGTGAAATCGAGCAGCCCCGATTCCGGCAGCTGTGTCAGTACCTGGCCGAAAGGCTCAGGGTCGAAACGAAAGCGGTAGGCCTCGCCGCTGCGCCGATCCTTGAGCAGCCAACCCTTGGCCGCGAGCTCTGCGAACTTCGGATTGCGCACCGAGATCAGCGGGTACTCCCACACGCAGATGCGGAATCCCATTTCGCGCAGCGCGTTCACGGTCGGCCGCGGATCGGGATAACGCCGCGGGCACCATTCAAACGCGAACCGCGTATCGGTGTCCTGCCACGCGCGGCCATCGAAGGTGATCACTTCGCAGGGCATGTTGCGACGCCGGACTTCGCGTGCCACCGCCAGGATCTCTTCCGAATCGCGGTAATAGGCCTTGGAGAGAATCACGCCTAGGCTCCAGGCCGGCGGCGCCGGCGCGCGGCCGGTGAGCGCCGTGTACTGCGCGAGCTGCGCGGCGCCGTCGCGGCCGGTCAGCATGAATACATCGAGGCACTCGCTGCTAACGACGGCAACGTAGCTGCGCTGCGACCAGGGCCCATAGCCAACCCCGTGGCTGACGGAAGCTGGCGTGTGGATGAAGACGCCCCAGCCATCCGGGCTCCAGGCGAACGGCGCATTTTTGTAGCTCCATTCGGCATTCAGGCCCAGCGCGTCGTGGTTATGCGAACGCAGCAGCTGGCCGCGCTTGTCCAGCCGGCCGGACTTTTCGCCGAGACCGTAGACCCGGGTATCGGCATCCAGCTCAAAGCTAACGAGCCAGCCTTCGGGCAATCTGGCCAGCGGCGGCACCCGGAACTTACGCACGAAATGTCCGTCGGTCGGCGAACGTTGCACCAGGCGATCGTCGCAGAACAACTGGAACGACAGCGGCTCGGCGCTGAGCAACACCGCGAGCGGTGCACCGCTGGTCGTGACCGCGGTAACGCGCAAGCCGTCTGCCGTGGCCTCGATGGCTAACGGCAACTCCGCGGGTTCGTCGACCAGCATGCCGTAGTCGCGCGCGCGTTGTTCGCTGCGCAGGCGCAGGCCGCAATCGTGCAGTGTCAGGCACAGGGATCCTGCGGAGGTCGCCAGGTAAAGCTGCGTGCCCGCCACCGCGGGCGCGCCCAGCAGTTTAACCGCGGGAATCTTTCCCCAGTTCGGCGCGATCGGATCCCAGGCGGTCATCGGCGTGCCGCTACCTAACAGAGCTCGATGACAGGCAGCTGCCAGCGCGCGGCCAGCGCTCGCAGCGCCGGCCGATGCTCGCCGTAGGCCAGCGCGAAGTGGTGTTCGAGCGCTTCGTCGAGAATGCGCTCGCTGACCTCGGCCGCGGGCGCATCGAAGCGCACCGTGCCCGAGCAACCGGTGAAGGCCATGGGCGCGCGAATCACTTCAGCGCCGGCGACCACGAGTTTCGGCACGTTGCGGGCGCGGGAAATGCGCGCCAGCGTAATTCGTCCGGGTTTCAACGTGAACTGATGCAGCAAGGGCAT
>DAIQQI010000262.1:0-4732 GCA_036786925.1 Steroidobacteraceae bacterium | reverse complement strand
GCCAGCTGCAGGCGGTCGATTTTGTTGAATACCTGCAGCTGCGGCAGCTCACCGGCGCCAATGTCCGTCAGGACGGCATTGACCTGCTCGATGCGCTCGTCGCGCCGCGGGTCAGCCGCGTCCACGACATGCAGCAGCAGCGTGGCTTCGCGCGCCTCGGTCAGCGTGGACTGGAAAGCCGCGACCAGCTCATGCGGCAGCTCGCGAATAAAGCCGACGGTGTCGGCAACCACCACCGGCGTGCCTCCCGGCAGGCGGATGCGGCGCACCAGGGGATCGAGGGTTGCAAACAGCTGGTCGGCGATATAGGTCTCGCTGCCGGAGAGCGCGCGGAACAACGTCGACTTGCCCGCGTTCGTGTAGCCGACCAGCGCCAGCGACGGCACCGGAATCGAGGCGCGCTCCTGGCGCCCCGTTTCGCGCTGCTGACGCAGCTTCTGCAACCGTTTCGTTAGCACGCGAACCCGCGTCGCGAGCAGGCGGCGGTCGGTTTCGAGCTGGGTTTCGCCCGGGCCGCGCAGGCCGATACCGCCCTTTTGCCGCTCCAGGTGGGTCCAGCCACGAACCAGCCGGGTCGCCAGGTGCTGCAATTGCGCGAGTTCCACCTCGAGCTTGCCCTCGTGGCTGCGGGCGCGCTGCGCGAAAATGTCGAGAATCAGGCTGTTGCGGTCCAGCACCCGCCGGCCGATCAGTTCTTCGAGATTGCGTTCCTGGCTCGGCGACAGTGCGCGATCAACCAACACGACGTCCGCTTCATGCGCCGCGGCCAGGTCGCGGATTTCCTCCGCCTTGCCACTGCCGATGAAATGCCGCGGGTCGGGCCGGTCGCGCCGCGCGGTAATGGTCGCAACCACGGTGGCGCCGGCAGAACGTGCCAGCTGTGAGAATTCCGAGAGGTCTTCGGGATCAACCGGTGCGCCGAGTCCGACGCCCACCAGAACCGCGCGCTCGCCGCTACGCGGTCTGTCAAACATGGGTACAGAATCGCATCAGGTCGCGGGTTCCTCCGGCGGCATTTCCCCATCTTCGTTAGGCAGCCGGACATTGCGCGCCGGTACGACCGTCGAAATCGCGTGCTTGTAGACCATCTGGCTAACAGAATTCTTTAGCAGCACGACGAATTGATCGAATGAATCGATCTGGCCCTGCAGCTTGATGCCATTGACAAGATAAATGGACACCGGCACCCGCTCTTTACGCAGTTGGTTCAGGAACGGGTCTTGCAGCGATTGGGCCTTGGCCATGCGGGTCTCCTGGGAAACGTCTCGTGTGCGCCGTGTCAGCGGCCGTTGCGAGCTTGTTCTTTTGCGGGCAAGTCTAGCATGGGGTCCTCAGCGCTGCCATGTCGTGCGCCAGTTCACAGGCCAGCCGAGGAATATCAGCGGCGTCATTCACCGGCAGGCGCAGCCAGTCCGGATCGGCGTTAATCCAGGTCATCTGGCGCCGAGCCAGCTGCCGGGTCGCGGCGATGCTCTCCTGGAGTGCAGCCGCAACCTGCTCCGCGTCCGGGTTTGGATGGTCCGCCAGTAATTGCCAGAACTGCCGGTAACCCACCGCCCGCATGGCCGGAAGGTCCGCGTGCAAATCGGCGCGCTCACGCAAACGCCGCACCTCATCCAGGAAGCCATCGCGCAACATCTGCTGAAAGCGCTCCGCGATGCGCGCATGCAATTGCGGACGATCGACCGGCATCAACACCCAGCGCCGCAGCGCCTGTACCGGCGCCGGACGGGTACTCTCCTGCTGCCAGACTGAAATCGGCTTGCCGCTCACGCGGTAAACCTCCAGCGCCCGCTGGATGCGCTGCGGATCGTTCGGATGGATGCGGGCAGCCGCGACGCTGTCGACTTGCGCGAGTTCGGCATGCAGCGCTGGCCAGCCCTTGAAAATGGCCTCGGCGTCCAGCTGCGCGCGCACCGCGCTGTTAGCCGCAGGCAGCGTCGCAAGGCCCTGCAGCAAGGCGCGGAAGTACAGCATGGTGCCGCCCACCAGCAGCGGCCAGCGGCCGCGTGCGGTTATCCCGGCGGCCAGCCGTACCGCATCGCTGACAAAAGCGCCGGCGTCATAAGGATCGGACGGATCGCGAATATCGATCAGGTGGTGCGGCACGACCGCTCGAACCGCGGCTGGTGGTTTGGCCGCACCGATATCCAGGCCGCGGTAGACCTGCGTGGAATCCACGCTGATGATCTCTACCGGCAACTGTGCGGCAATCTCCAGCGCCAGCGCGGTCTTGCCGCTGCAGGTCGGCCCTGCTAACAGAAAAACTTTCGGCGCAGTGTCGTTCATCGTGTTCACAGGCCCTAGCGACCGCGCAGGAAGAGCGCATCGAGCTGCGCGAGGCTCAGCTGCGTCCAGGTCGGCCGGCCATGGTTGCACTGATCGGCGCGCGGCGTGATTTCCATGTCGCGCAGCAGGCTGTCCATCTCGGTGAGCGTCAGGCGCCGATTGGCATGGATCGCCGCACGGCAGGCCAGCGTCGCCAGCACCCGATCGCTGGCGGAATCCAGATGATGCGCGGCGCCGCTGGCGAAGTCCTGCACCACGGCCGACACCAGTTGTTCGACGCCGCGCGCATCCAGAAGCGCCGGCGCCGCCCGCACCGCCAGCTGCCCCGGGCTCAATTCATCGAATTCGAATCCGGCGCGCCGCCATTGCTCGCGGTCTTCCAGCAGGCGCTGCAGGTCGGCCTCGCGCAGCTTCACCACCACCGGAGCTAACAGAGCCTGCGAGGCGAGCGGCGCCTGCTGCTGCGCAGCCTTGAAGCGCTCGTACAACACGCGTTCGTGGGCCGCGTGCGCGTCGACCAGGACCAGGCCCGCGGAGTTCTGCGCCAGCACATAGACGCCATGCAGCTGCGCGACCGCGGTGCCGAGACCGGCCGCGGCCGGCAGCGGCGGCGTATCGGCGATCGCCTGCGCCAGCGCCCAGTCGCCGGTCAGCCGGGCCGGCGGCCACATGTCGCGGCTGCCGCCCTGCGGTCCGGGTTGCGGCGCCGGCAGCGACGCGTGCGCCACCGCCGCAGCGCCCGCGGGCGATTGCAGGGGCTGCGACAGCGCCCGCTGCACCAGGCGGAACACCGCGTCGTGGGTCTGGCGGCTGTCACGAAAACGCACTTCCATCTTGGTCGGATGCGCATTGACATCGACCAGCTCCGGCGCGAGTTCCAGGTGCAGCACGTAGGCCGGATGGCGCCCGTGGTACAGCACGTCGCGATAACCGAGCCGCACCGCGTTAGCTAACAAACGATCGCGCAGCGCGCGGCCGTTGACAAACCAGAACTGCTGGTCGCCCTGGGCGCGGGCGGCGGTGGGTGCGCCCAGCCAGCCGTGCAGGCGTACCGGGCCGATGGTCTGATCGATCCGGCGCGCCGCGCCGAGGAACTCCGCACCTAACAATCTGGCGATGCGCTGTTCCGCGGCTGCCGGATCGGCCGCGGCCGCGGCGTCGATCAGGGTACGCGCGCCATGCCGCAGGCGAAACGCCACATCGGCGCGTGACAGCACCAGGCGCTCGACCAGGCGCTGCACCTGCGCGAGTTCAGTCGCCTCGGTGCGCAGAAAACGCCGCCGCGCCGGCACATTGAAGAATAGATCGCGCACTTCGACGGTCGTGCCGGCGCCCGACTGGGCCGCGGGGCGCTGGTCCTGCAGCACCCCCGCTTCGATCCGCAGCTCACTCGCCGAGCTGGCATCCGCGGTGCGGGAACGCAAACTGACGCGCGCGACCGATGCGATCGACGGCAGGGCCTCGCCGCGAAAGCCCAGCGTGCGAACGGCAACCAGGTCGTCGAAGCTTGCGATTTTGCTGGTGGCGTGCCGCTCGATTGCCAGCCGCAGTTCCTCGGCAGCGATGCCACTGCCGTCGTCGCGAACCCGGATCAATCCCACACCGCCCTGCTCGAGATCGATTTCGATACGGTGCGCGCCGGCATCGAGCGCGTTCTCGACCAGTTCTTTGACTACCGATGCCGGCCGCTCGATGACTTCGCCCGCGGCAATCTGGTCGATGAGCCCGGTGGGCAAACGATGGATGGGCATGACGCCGCGAATCCTATCACCGTACTCTCGCTGCCGACGCGAGAGCGGTGGCGCAGCAGCTTCAGCGTGCGGCGATGGTGGCAGCCGAGCCGTGCCGACGGTCGAGCGCGAAGCGCGTACCGTCGGGCGGGTGATCCATGAAATATTCGCGCACGCCATTGGCGATCGCAACCGCGATGCGCTCGCGATGCGCGTCGTTGAGCAGATCCGCCTCATCCGCGGGGTTGGAAATATAGGCGGTCTCGACCAGCATCGAGGGGATGTCAGGTGATTTCAGCACCACGAAGCCGGCCTGCTGAACCCGCTTCTTGCGCACGTCGGAAACGCCACCGAGGGTCCCCAGCACCCGCTCGGCCGCCCGCATGCTCTCGGCGATGCTGGCGGACTGGCTGAGGTCCAGCAGCACCGAGGCCAGGGTATCGCCCTTGTCATCGAGCGACACGCCGCCCTTCAGGTCGGCCGCGTTCTCCGTTTCCGCCAGCCAGCGCGCCTGCTCGTCGGTGGCGCCCTTTTCCGACAATACATACACCGATGCGCCGGACACGTCGCGATCCCGCACAGCATCGGCGTGCACCGACACAAACAAGTCCGCCTTGGCGCGCCGCGCACGCGCAATGCGCTCGCGCAGCGGCAGGAAGTAATCGCCGTCGCGGGTCAGCACCGCGCGCATGCCGGGCTGCTCGTTGAGCCGC
>DAIQQI010000036.1:0-15307 GCA_036786925.1 Steroidobacteraceae bacterium | reverse complement strand
TCGTCCCTCAACGCCCTTCTCAAAATCTTCCCAACATTCGTTTTCGGCAGCTCGCCCTTGAAGTAGACGTACTTCGGAACCTTGTAGCCAGTCAGCTCTGTCCGACAGTGCGCAATGATGTCCTGCTCTGTTAGGTTCGGATCCTTCTTCACGACAAAGACCGCGACAACCTCGCCGGCGCGCTCATCCGGTTTTGCGACAGCAGCGACTTCGAGAACACCCGGGTGTTTCGCGATCACGCCTTCGATTTCGTTCGGATAAACGTTGAAGCCGGATACCAGGATCATGTCTTTCTTGCGATCTTCGATGAACACGTAGCCGCGTTCATCGATGCGGCCGACGTCGCCGGTGCGCAGCCAGCCCTCGGGCAGCATCACCTTCGCGGTTTCATCGGCACGATTCCAGTAGCCCAGCATGACCTGCGGGCCACGCACGCAGATTTCACCGACCGCATTGATCGGGAGCGCATTGCCGTTGTCATCGCGAATCGATATCTCGGTGGAACTGATCGGCAGGCCAATGGAATTGTTGAAATCCTCGCCGTGCGGGTTGATGCACGCTGCGGGCGAGGTCTCGGTGAGTCCCCATGCCTGGGTCAGTACGGTGCCTGTCACCTGCTTCCATTTGGCGGCGACAGCGGCCTGCACGGCCATGCCGCCACCTAACGAGCAGCGCAGATTGGAAAAATCGAGCTTGTCGAATCCGGGCGTGTTCAGCAACGCGTTGAAAAGGGTGTTGACGCCGGACATGTAACTGAAAGGATACTTCGCGAGTTCAGCCACGAAGGCGGGGAAATCCCGCGGATTGGTAATCAGGATATTTTTCCAGCCGGCGCGTGCGAACATCAGTCCGTTCGCAGTGAGCGCGAAGATGTGATACATCGGCAGCGCAGTGATGGCTACGCCGGGCTCGCCGTCGGCGAAAAGTCCATTGATCCACGCGGTGGACTGCAGGATGTTAGCCACCATGTTCCGGTGTGTCAGCATCGCGCCCTTGGAAACGCCGGTGGTGCCGCCGGTGTATTGCAGGAACGCGATGTCATCGAGTGTCTGTGGCCGGCGCTCGAGGGTCAGTCCGGCGCCTTCCCGGAGTGTGGCGCGGAAGCGCACGGCATGCGGAATATTCCACGCAGGCACGGCCTTGCGTTTATGCCTCACGACGTAGTCGACGATCCTGCCTTTCGGAAAACCTAACAGCTCGCCGATGCTGGTGACGATGACGTGTTTGACCTTGGTCTGCGGCAAAACGCCCTGCAGTACCGAGGCAAAGTTCTCCAGCACCAGGATCGCGCTGGCGCCCGAGTCATTGAGTTGATGCTCCAGCTCGCGCGGCGTGTAGAGCGGATTGACGTTCACGACGGTGAGCCCGGCGCGCAGGATGCCGAACAGCGCAATCGGGTACTGCAGCACATTAGGCAACATGATGGCGACGCGGTCGCCCTTCTTGAGTCCGGCGCGTTGTTGCAGCCAGGCGCCGAACGCCGCGGACTGCTCGCCCAGTTTGCGATAGGTCAGTGCCTTGCCCATCTGCACGTATGCATCGCGCTCGGCGTATTGGCTGAGTGGTTCTTCGAGCATCTGCGCCAGGGATTGATATTTCGTCACATCAATCTCGGCAGGGATGCCGGCCGGGTAAGACTTTAGCCAGTGCTTTTCCATGCTGCTATTTAGCCGTGCGCATCATGGTTTGCGCAACAATGGCGCAAGCCGGGGCCAGACATTTTTCAGCAGGAGGGGTTGGGCGGCGGCGGTTGGGTGCAGTCCATCCGCCTGGATCAGTGCGGGGTTCAGGGCAACCCCATCCAGAAAAAATGGTATCAGCGGCACGCGGTAGGTCTTGGCGAGGTCGCTGAACAGGCGCTCGAACCCGGTGGTGTATTTGGGGCCGTAGTTGGGGGGCATTTTCATGCCAAGCAGCAGCACCCGGACGCCGGCGACCCGGCAGGCCTGCAGCATCTGCTCCAGGTTGGCCCGGCTGGTTTCGAGCGGCAGGCCGCGAAGGCCGTCGTTGGCGCCCAGCTCAAGGATAACCAGGGCAGGTCGGTGGGTCGCCAGCGCGCGCGGCAGGCGGCTTAGCCCACCTGTGGTGGTCTCGCCGCTGACGCTGGCATTGACGACGCGGTACCCGTACCCTTCCGCCCGCAGCCGCTTGTCGAGCAGGCTCACCCATCCGGCACTGGCGTCGATACCGTAGCCTGCGCTGAGGCTGTCCCCAAAGACGAGCAGGGTGCGCTGGCTTGTAATGGCACCGGCGGCCCCAAAAGCCGCTGCAGAGGACAGGATCGCACTCAGGACGAGTAAACGGGCCAGCATGAATCGCAATATCGTTATCAAAACTGAAAACCTCACCAAACAGGTTACCAGTCCCGAAGGGACGTTGACTATTGTCCAGGATGTGAGCCTCGAGATCGCTGCGGGTGAATCCGTTGCGATCGTCGGTGCCTCGGGCGCGGGCAAATCGACGCTGCTGGCGCTGCTGGCTGGCCTTGACTTGCCGACCTCGGGCCGGATCTGGCTCGCGGGCTCCGATCTAACAACTTTGGACGAGGACGGCCGCGCGGCCTTGCGGGCGGCGCGGGTGGGCTTTGTGTTCCAGGCGTTCCATCTGGTGCCGTCGCTGACGGCGCTGGAAAACGTGATGCTGCCGCTCGAACTGGCGGGCGGCGCGAACGCGCGCGCCGAGGCGCTGGATTCGCTGGCGCGCGTCGGCCTTGCCGAACGGGTCGGGCATTATCCCCGGCAATTGTCCGGCGGCGAGCAACAGCGTGTGGCGTTAGCCCGCGCCTGCGTCACGCGTCCCGCGGTGCTGTTTGCCGACGAGCCGACCGGCAACCTCGACACGGCGACCGGCGCGCGCATCGGTGAGCTGCTGTTTTCCCTGAATGCGAATTCGCAGACCACGGTCCTGCTCGTAACCCATGACCGCAATCTCGCGCAGCGCTGTCGCCGCGTGATCACGATGGACGCCGGACGCGTGATCGCGCCCGCGTTGCCGGGGGCCTGAACGCGATGCGCGCGCTGCGAATGGCTTTGCGTAGTCTGGCCCGGGAATGGAAATCGGGCGAGCTTGGCGTGCTGCTGTTGGCGCTGTCGGTTGCCGTCGCGGCGCTGACCGGCGTCGGCTTCCTGGTGGATCGCATCGGGCTCGCGGTGGAATCGCAGGCGAATGAAGTACTGGCCGCGGACCTGCGCGTGAGTTCACAGGATCCGATACCGGCCGAGTGGTTTGTCGAAGCGCAAAAACGTGCTCTGAAGACGGCGCGCGTCACCTCGGTGCTGAGCGTGGTGTTCAATGGCGAGCAGAGCCAGCTCACGAACCTGCGCGTCGTCACCGATACCTATCCATTGCGTGGCACGGTCACGCTCGCGTCAGAACCCTTCGGTGTCGCGCGGCCCGCGCAGCGCACGCCGGGTCGCGGCGAAATCTGGCCCGATTCCAAGTTGTTAGCTGCGCTGGGCGGCAGTGTCGGCTCCATGCTGTCGGTCGGCGCGAGCACTTTCAAGGTTTCCGCGGTCCTGATGTCGCGCCCCGATGAGGGCTCGACCTTCGCCGACCTCGCGCCTGCCGCATTGCTGAATGACGCGGACCTTGCGGCCACAAAGTTACTGCAGCCCGGCAGTCGCGCCAGTTACGCGGCGTTGTTTGCCGGCGAGCGCGATACGGTGGCGGAGTTCAAGGGCTGGGTCATAGCGCGCAACAACGACTCGGCCCGGGTGCGGGATGTCACGGAGGCGAGCCCGCAGATCCGCTCGGCGGTGGACCGGGCCGGGCGATTCCTCAATCTCGCGAGCCTGGTTGCGGTATTGCTGTGCTGCATCGCCGTTGCAATGTCGGCGCGCCGCTACGTGCAGAAGCATCTCGACTCGGTGGCGTTGCTGAAGACGCTGGGGGCCTCCCGCGCCTTCACTCTCGCTGTTAGCCTGATCCAGTTGCTGATCGTCGCGCTCGCGGCGACCGTGTTGGGTTCGGCGGCAGGATTCCTGGCGCAGCAATGGCTGTTGCAGGCGCTCGGTGATCTGCTGAAGGTCGATCTGCCGAATGCCAGCTGGGGTCCGATCGGTGTCGGCCTGCTGGCGTCGGTCGCGGTGCTGGCTGGATTCGCCTTCCCGCCGCTGTTGCAGCTGTCGCGCGTGCCGGCCATCCGGGTGCTGCGCCGCGACGTGGGTCCGCCGCCGCCGCTGCTGTGGCTCGCGTTTGGCCCGGCGGTTCTGTCGGTCGCGGGCCTGATTGCCTGGGTAGTGCGCGATACCCGGCTGTTTATAGGATTTGTCGTGGGTTTGACGGTGTTCCTGGGCGCGCTCGCGCTGGCGGGCTGGCTGCTCGTCAGCCTGGCGGCGCGCATGCGCGGCGCTGTCGGCGTTGCCTGGCGTTATGGCGTTGCCAACCTGAGCCGCCGCCGCGCGGAAAGCGTGGTGCAGATCGCGGCCTTCGGCCTTGGCATGATGGTGCTGCTGTTGTTAGGTCTGGTGCGCTCGGACCTGCTGAGCGACTGGCGTCGCAGCTTGCCGACCAGCCTGCCGAACTTCTTTTTCATCAATATTCCGCCCGCGGATCAACAGGCGCTGGAGCGCTTTCTCGAGGATAACGGCGCGCGCGGCACGCGCTTTCTGCCGATGATTCGCGCGCGCCTGGTCGAGGTGAAAGGCCAGCCGGTGGAACGCCGCCGTGATGGCGCGCAGGCCGGGCAAGCCGGACAGCGCCCTGCGGCTGGTGCGCGCGGCGGGCCGCGTTTTGGCGGCGGTGGTTTTGCGGATCGCGAACAGAACATCACCTGGACCGCCGAGTTGGGCGCGGACAACCGGATCGTCGCGGGTCAGTGGTTTACCGCGGCGGATCGTGGCCAGCCGCTGGTGTCACTGTCGACCGAATTCGCCGAATCGATGGATCTCAAGATAGGCGATCCGATGGTGTTTGATGTCGCCGGCGAGCGCTTCGCGGTGCGCCTGGCCAGCATCCGCAAAGTGAAGTGGGACAGTTTCCAGCCGAATTTCTTCATTGTGTTCGCACCGGGCCTGCTGGATGGCGCCGCCGGCACCTGGATGACCAGCGCGTACCTCGACCGCGACGGCCGGCGCATGATCGCGCCGCTGGTAAAACGGTTTCCCTCGGTCTCGGTATTCGACATGGAACAGTTGCTGGGCCAGGTGCGCAGCGTCATCGACAAGGCGGCGCTTGCGGTGCAGAGCGTATTCGCGTTCACGTTGTTTGCCGGCCTGACGGTTTTGTTAGCCGCGGTGCAGGCGAGCCGCGACGAGCGGCGCTACGAAAGCGCGATGCTGCGCACGCTGGGCGCCAGCCGCGCCACGGTGCGCCAGGGCGTGCTCGCGGAGTTCGTCCTGTTAGGGCTGATCGCCGGGCTGATTGCCGCCGCCGGCGCCAGCGTCGCGGGCTGGTGGCTGGCACGCGAGGCGCTGGAGCTGCCGTGGGAATTCTCGCCCTGGGTCTGGGTGATCGGTTTGTTTGGCGGCGCAGGCCTGGTATCGCTCAGCGGCTGGCTGGCAACACGCTCGGTGATATTCCGGCCGCCACTGGCGACCTTGCGCGGCGAGCAGTAGGCGCGCCTGCGGATGCCGAAACGCTCAGCCAGTCAGGTCCGTCTCGGCATGGTGGGCTGGTATGACCCGCAGGTGCTGGCGCGTTCTGCCTGGCTGGTCGGGCTGGCAAATATTTTCGGGCGGCATTCGGATACGCGGCTGATCGAAGCGCTGGCGACCCAGCCGCAGAAAGAGTTCGATTACTCCGGCAACAGCGACGGCCTGTGGCTCGACTATGTCAGCGACATCGGCGACGGCTGGAATCCCACCTGCGCGATCGCGCAGGCTGTTGCCCAGCCCGAGCTGAAGCTTGCCGACGCGGCAGGATCCCTGCACGACACAAGCGGCGGCTCGGTTCTGGTATTCGGTGGCGACGCGGTCTATCCCTACCCATCGCGTGAACAGTACGCGGCCAGAGCCGAAGCGCCTTATGCGCAGGCCTTCGCCGACGCGGCGCGCTGGCCCGATGTCTTTGCGTTGCCGGGCAATCATGACTGGTACGACAGCCTGGTGGCGTTTTCGCGGGTCTTCTGCCGGCCGGAGCGCGGCTTCGCCGGCGCGCATACCCGCCAGACACGCAGCTATTTCGCACTGCAACTGCCCGCCAACTGGTGGATGTTAGGTATCGACTTGCAGCTCGGCGCTGATCTGGACGAACCGCAGGTGCGGTATTTCATGGATGTCGCTGCGCGCATGAGCAGCGCGGCGAATGTCATCCTGTGCGTGCCGGATCCGCAATGGATCTACGAAAAGAGCTATCCGGACCACCCGGGATACGGCAGCGACGTGTTGCGGTATTTCGAGCGCGAAGTCCTGAAACGGCCGGTGTCGGTGTACCTGACCGGCGATCTGCATTTCTACAAGCGCCACGAAAACGAGCAGGGCATGCAGAAAATCGTTTCCGGTGGTGGCGGCGCATTCCTGCATCCGACCGATGATCCGGACACCGAGCGACTGCACGGCGGTTTCGTGCAGCGCGCCTGCTATCCGACGCCGGCTACGTCACGGCGCCTGGCCTGGCGAAATCTGCTGTTTCCAGCGCTGAATCCCAAGTACATGTGGCTGCCGGCGACGCTCTACATGCTGAGCGCGTGGCTGGCCTCGGCGTCCCTGAGTGCCGCGGATATCGGCACTGTGGGCGGCGCCCTGCACGCCGCCGTGATCGGCGCGATTCGTGACCCGATCAATGGCCTGTGGCTGATCGCGTTCATTGCCAGTTTCGTGTTTTTCACAGATACGCACGTGCGCTGGTTCCGTGTGCTGGGAGGCGCATGCCACGGGATCGCGCACCTGGCCGCGGCGTTCGGCGTCGGCTGGCTGGCGCTGATCGCGACCACGCGCTGGCTCGGCCTCGGATTCGGCGAGATTCCGCAGATGCTGGTGGCCGGGCTGCTGACGTTCGTCGGCGGCGGTATTGCCGGCGCGTTTCTGTTAGGTATCTACCTGCTGGTTTCCCTGCGCCTGTTCGGCAGGCATGCGACCGAGGCGTTCTCTTCGCTGCGCATCCAGGACTACAAGCAGTGGCTGCGGATCAGGATCGAACCGGGTGGCGTGCTCAGGCTATTTGCCATCGCCATTGATCGCGTGCCGCGCCGCTGGGTACATCGCAGCAGGAACGAGCGTAAGCGGCTCGAGCCGTTCGACGCGCGGGCAACGGGGCCGCGCCTGATCGAAACCCTGGCGATTCGTCCGCTCGGAGCGGGCTTGCATGAAGTGACGGGCGTGGATCAGCGCGGTCGGGCTTATTCGCGCCGCACGGCGACATCGAACGCAACGGCGCCGGCCGGCCAGGCCTGACCGCGCCAGTCGAGACCCGACAGGGCCACAACATACTCGCCCGGACCTAACGCGGAACTGTTGATGGACCAGCTGACGATGCCATTGGAGTTGCGCCGCATGCCGCGCAGAATGGCAACCCGGCCCTGATTGATGCGTTCAATCTCCAGGTCGAAGTAGTTGTAATCACTTTTCGCCAGATCGAATTGCAGCGTTACGAACTCGGCCTTCGCGGCGCTGCCCAGCACGATGCCTGGCCCCTGCGTCTTGCCCAGGCCCGCGGGAACGACTCGAACAATGCGACTGGTCGTGGCGGGCGTCAGCGGCAGCTCTGACAGACGCTTTTCCGCGGCGGCGCTGCGCTGTGCAAAATAGTCGCTGCGCGAGTGGAATTGCCAGGCGGTGACGATGAGCGCCAGTACCACGGCCACGGCGGCGCCGGCGAACCAATGCGTTTGCCAGAACCAGGTTCGGTTTTCATTCCAGGGCTCGGGTTTGCCCGCGGATTCGATCAACCTCAACCCGGCGTTTATCCGCGTCGACAGCTTGATGTCATCGAGGTAGGCAGGATTGTCGCGGCAGAATCCTTCCAGCTCCATTTTCTGCCGCAGCGCCAGCGTACCCTGCAGGTAGCGCTCGACCATTTGTTCGAGTTCTACCTGCTCGCGGCTCAGCTTGGCGAGCGGCGGCGCGGTGTTCAGCGCGGCAGGAGGAACGGGGGTTTTTTGCGTGACGGCCATGACAAGAGTTGAGGTTCGGAAATATTGCGGGGGGCGGTGGTGGCTCGAAACGGACTTTCATGCTTGACCATGCGCTCGAGTAGCGCGTGTCGCCAGTCCGGTTTCTTGGTCCAATTGGGCATAAAGATTTGCCGTTCAGCCTGGGTGCAGTTACTACTACTATCCTGCCTCGTTGGGATTGATTAAGTTGAGTCGCAATTCACATTTTCTTAACCCATGTGGCGCGCCCGCGCGTTAGAAACGGGCGTCAACCGCAGGAGCCGGATATGAAACAGTCGATCAAGACCCTGGGAGTAATCGCTTTGAGTGCAACGATGGCGAGCGCCGCGCAAGGCGCCGCGGGCGGTGAGGATACCGCGCTGACGATCTACAGCTCGGCGCAGCCGGGCGCAATCGCGCCGGAACTCTACCGGCCGCTGCCAGGCGCCGGCGTACCTAACGGCATGGCGGTGCCCGGGTATGCGCTGGTGCGTCACGATCGCACCGTGCCGATAGCCGCGGGCCGCTCGACGCTGCGATTTACCGATGTCGCCGGCCTCATCGACCCGACCACGGTCAATTTCAGCTCGCTCACCAATCCGTCCACCCGTGTGCTGGAGCAGAATTTCCAGTTCGATCTTGTCAGCACTGACAAGCTGCTGCTGAAATACATCGATCGGCCGATCACGGTCGAGCGTAGCTCCGGCAACCAGTCCCAGTCCCTGAGTGGCACGCTGTTGTCGTCCGCGGGTGGCCTGGTGCTGCGCGAGCAGGATGGCGGTATCCGCACCGTCAACAGCTATAACGGGCTGCGGTTCGGCGAACTGCCCGGCGGCCTCATTACCCGCCCGACGCTCGAATGGCTGGTGAACTCCAGCAAAGGCGGCGAGCAGCGCGCGCGCGTCGCTTATCAGACCGGCGGCGTCACCTGGTGGGCCGATTACAACCTGGTGTGGGAAGAGGGCGCCGATGCTAACAGCGGCCAGCTGGATTTGTCGGCCTGGGTCAGCATCATCAACATGTCGGGCGCCAGCTACCAGGATGCGCGGCTCAAGCTGATCGCGGGCGATGTACATCGCGCCCAGCAGCCGCAAATGGTCGACCGCATGGTGCGCTCGATGGCCAAGGCCCCGAGCGCCGAAATGGACGGCTTCGGCGAGAAGGAATTTTTCGAATTCCATCTCTATACGCTGGGCCGACGCACCACGCTGCCTGACAATTCAACCAAGCAGATCGAACTGTTCGACCAGGCGCGCAAGATTCCGGCCAAAAAGCTGCTGGTCTACTACGGCCTGCCGCAGGGCCTGGCTTTCGGTTCACCGTATACCGAGCGCGATCTCGGCACCGCGATGAATACCAAGGTCGACGTGTACCTGGAATTCAAGAACGAAAAACAGGTCGGCCTGGGCGTGCCGCTGCCGGCGGGCCGCATCCGTGTCTCGAAACTCGACAGCGCCGATGGCAGCCTGGAGTTTGTCGGCGAAGACACTATCGATCACACGCCCAAGGACGAGAAGGTTCGTATCAAGCTGGGGTCCGCGTTTGACGTCGTGGGCGAACGCCGCCAGGTCGATTTCGCGATCGATGCGCGCGCGCACTGGATCGAGGAAGAAATCGAAATCAAGCTTCGCAATCACAAGTCGCTGCCGGTCGAAGTGCTGGTGCGTGAGCCGCTGTATCGCTGGACCAACTGGACCGTGCTAACAAAAACCCACGACTACCAGAAGGAAGATGCGCGCACCGTGCATTTTCCGGTGCGCATTGCCAAGGACGGCGAAACCACGCTGCGCTATCGAGTGCGCTACACCTGGTAAGGCGCCATGAGAGCGGCGGGCATTTCGGCCCGCCGCAACTGCGACCTCGATATGTAAAAGTCGCAGCAAGGGAAACACCGGGAACGGTTAGGCTTGCGGATGTCGTTCAACATCGGGGCTTAGCGCCGCGTCCACGATTCAACCATGCTTGAAAATGATCTGAGCCGGCGGCCCCATTCGCTGCATGCCCATGAGCTGCAGCGCGGCACAATCAGCCTGCGATTTCCGCAGCCGCTGGAAAACGAGTTTCGCCAGAACCATCTCGAGCGGGTGCGATCGCGGGTGCGTACCTGGCAGACCTCGGTGCTGGCTCTTGGCATCGCCGCCCTGGCGATCGGAATCCTGATGCGCGGCGGCTTCGAAATCAGCCTTGCCACCGGTCTGCGGGTGTTCCTGTTGCTGCCGGCCTGCGCCGCGATCGTTCTTGTTAGTTGGTCGACACAGTACAGCCGCAGGTACCTGCGAATCGCGCTGCTGGGCAGCGCGACGATCGCCGTCGTGTCGTCGTGGCTCGTCGTGCAGACCATTCACGACGGCCGGTCCGAAGGGCTGGCGTTCCTCACTACCTACGTGATGGGGGTATTTTTCCTGACCGGGTTGATGTTTTTCGATGCCTGCCTGGTCAACCTGTTGGCGCTGCTGTCGTTTGTGCTGGCGGGCGCAGTGACGGGCCTGCCGCTGCCGGTCCTGATGTACGACACGGTCGTGTTAGCTACGGTGATCGCCGTGGGTGCGCTCACGATGTTCGGTATCGAACAGACCAATCGCCGTTTCTTTCTCGAACGCTGCGTGCTGGGAGACCTGGCGGAACGTGACGGCCTGACCGGACTGCGAAACCGGCGCGCGTTCGATGAGCAGCTGAGGCGCGTCTGGCAACAATGCCTGCGGGACCGCGGCTCCATGGCTGTGCTGATGATCGACCTCGACAATTTCAAGGACTACAACGATGCCTATGGCCACCAGTCGGGAGATGCCTGCCTGACGCAGGTCGCGCAGATGGTGCAGCGGCATGCGCGACGGCCGCTGGATATCGCTGCGCGCTATGGCGGCGAAGAGCTCGCGATGGTCCTCTACCAGGCGACCAGCGAGCAGGCATTGCTGGTCGCGGAACAGATTCGCGACAGCATCGAGAAGATGCGTATCGAACACCGGGCGGCGGCCGGCAGGGGCGTGGTGACTGTCAGCATCGGCGTGTGCTCGGCGGACATCACCCTGGACCGCACACCCGAAATGCTGCTGCAGCAGGCCGACGAGGCCTTGTACGCCGCCAAGCTGGCCGGGCGTAATGCGGTGAGCTGCCGGGGCCCCGATCAGGCCAAGGAATTTTCGGGCAAGGCACGTCGCCTGACGTCGAGAACCTAGGCGAGCTCGCCGCGCAGCGCGGCAACCTTTTGCTGCAGAAGCTCCGCGGTAGCGAGCTGCGCGGGTACCGGGCTGCCCGCAACCACCTCGATTCGCGACCAGAACCGGCGCGGCAGCCGTTGCATGGCCCTGCCGCCCTTGCGACTGAAGAAACTGCCCCACATGCCGCGCAGAGCCATGGGCACCACCGGCACCGGCCGGCGCTCCAGGATCTTTTCCAATCCCTTGCGAAACTCGTTCAGTTCACCGTCCTTTGTTAGCCTGCCTTCCGGAAAGATGCCGACAATTTCGCCATCCGCCAGTTCGGCGTCGATGCGGTCATAGGCCTCGATCAGTGTGTTGACATCTTCGTGCGCGGGCGCAATCGGTATGGCGCGGGTAGTCCGGAAAATGAAGTTCAGCACCGGGATGCGGAAGATATTGTGGTCCATCACGAAACGCACCGGCCTGCGGACGCTGCCTGCTAACACCAACGCGTCCATGAAGCTGACATGATTGCAGACGATCAGCGCCGGGCCTTCGTCCGGGATGTTGTCGAGTCCGCGCTCGCGTATCCGGTACAGCACGTTGACGAGAATCCAGCTCAGGAACCGCATCAGGAATTCCGGAACCAGCGAGTAGATGAAGATCGCCACCGCGACGTTCAGAACCGCCGCCAGCAGGAAGATCTGCGGGATCGTCCAGCCGGCCCGCAGCGCCAGGACCGCGCCTACGGATGCAACCACCATGAAAATCGAGTTCATGACATTGTTGCAGGCGATGGTGCGCGCGCGGTGTGAGGGCGCGCTGCGCTGCAGGATCAGCGAATACAGCGGGACCGTAAACAAGCCTCCGGCAACGCCGACCAGCGCGCAATCGAACGCGATGCGCCAGCCGCCGGGTGACTGCAGGAACTGCGACCAGTCCAGGGTCAGGCCGCCCAGTGCATGCGGGCGCGCGAAATACAGGTCGAGCAGGAACCACGACAGGCCGATGGAGCCGAAAGGCACCAGCCCAATTTCCACCTTGTGACCCGAGAGGCGCTCGCATAACAGCGAGCCAACGCCGATGCCTAACGAAAAACACGCGATCAGCAGCGTGACGACGCCGGCATCGCCCTGCAGGACGTTGCGTGTCCAGGCGGGCAGCTGCGCCAGCACCAGCGCGCCGACGAACCAGAACCAGGAAATGCCAAGGATGGAGAGGAATATGGCGCGATTGCCGCGGCTGTCGCGGAGCAGGCGCCAGGTTTCCGTGAACGGGTTGAAATTCAATTTGAGGCCGGGGTCGCAGGGCGGCGCAAGCGGCACCTTGCGTGACGCCAGCCAGCCGGCGACCGCAACGGCAACCAGGGCCGGCCCCACCAGATGCTGTGTGGCAGGGCCATTCGCGATCAGGATGCCGCCGGCCAGAGTTCCTAACAAAATGGCCAGGAAAGTGCCGGTATCGATCCAGGCGTTGCCGCCGACCAGCTCGGTCGGGAGCAGGTGCTGCGGCAGCAATGCGTATTTGACCGGACCGAACAGGCTGGCCTGCATGCCGAGCGCGAACAACAGCCCTAACAGCAGTGGCACGCTGCCGATCCAGAAGCCAATCGCGGCGGCCAGCATGATCGCGAGTTCGGCCAGTTTCAGGCCGCGTATCAGCTGCGATTTTTCGTATTTATCGGCCAGCTGTCCGGCCAGCGCGGAGAACAGGAAATACGGCAGCATGAACAGCGCCGCCGCGGCGTTGGCAACCAGGCCATCGCTGGCGGCCTGCGAACCGCTTGCCGCCGCACCGAACGTGGCCATGATCACCAGCGCATTGCGCAGCAGGTTGTCATTGAAGGCGCCGGCGAATTGCGCCAGAAAGAACGGCAGAAAACGCCGGGTGGTCAGCAACTGCCATTGCGATTGCGTCGCACCCGCCGCAGGGGCGGATGGATCCATGCGACAGGGAGTCTAGCGCTGGTAGGCGCGCACGAACATTGCGACGTGCTGGTCGATCAGGTCCGGTAATGAGAGCGGGCGACAGCGTGTGCCGCCGAGATCAACCTGGTGCAGCAGTGCCAGCACCAATGGCGCGAGCAGCGCCAGTGCCGCGTGCCGCGGCAGGGTATCGGCGCGAATCACTCCTTGCTCCCGATAGCCCTCCAGGCGCCGCTCAAGCGCCTGCAGCGTGGGTTCGAGAACGTCCATCAGATAATGCAGGGCGGTGGCCGGGCTGCGCAGGCCTTCGCTGAGGCCGATCCGGTGCAGGGCGCCGACATTGCCCTGGGTCCAGCCGACAACTATGCGGTTCAGGACGCCCTTCAGGCCGGTTGCAAGATCGCCGCTTTCAACCTGACCTGCGCGCGCCAGATGCCGCTCGCCGCCCAGCAGGTAATAGGCGAAAACGCTGCGGATCAACTCCTCGCGGTTGCCGAAATAGTGACGCAGCGTCGCTACGCTGACGCCTGCCGCCAGGGCCAGCTCGCGGAAGCTCGGGGAGCTGCCAGATTGCAGCTCCAAACGCTCCCTAGCCTTGATAATCAAGGAGTTACGACGTTCGTCGTACTGGGTATTACGGGCGCCTGCGGTACGTGCCATTGATTTATTAGAACACATGGTATATTCTATTTCAACTGTTTCTTGCTACATGGATAGAGCACCACGATGGACCCAACCGAAAACCCCTCGCTGATTCGCCGCGCGCGACCCTATTTGTTAGCTGCGCTGGTACTTGTTGCCGGGGCTTACATGTACTACAGCAAGACCCGGCCGCAGCCGGTAGCCGCCGCCCAAATCGCCGCGGCCGCCACGGAACGGGTGCTTGCGATCAGCGGTCGCACGCGGCCGCAGGTGACGGTCACGGTGCTGGCGAAATCGCCCGGCCAGATCTTGTTGCTAACAAAGAACGAAGGCGACCGGGTCAGTGCCGGCGACTTGTTAGTACGCCTGGACGCGGCCGCGTCGCGCGCGGGCCTGGATGGGGTGGAAGCGAGCCTAAGCGCCGCGCGCCGCACGCTCGAGGAACGCCAGCGCAACTACGATCGCGCGGCGCAGCTGCGCAGCAGCGGCCTCAATACCGCCCGCGACTATGAGCAGGCCCGCTTTGATCTGGACCAGGCCAAACAGGAACTCACCCGTCTCGACGCAACGCGCCGCGAAGCGGCTGTGCGCGTCAACGACAGCGCGCTGTACGCGCCGGTCGACGGCATCGTGCTCGCCCGCCCGGTCGACCGTGGTCAGGTCGTCAGCACGCAGACGGTGATCTACGAAATCGCGCCGCTGACAGATGTGGAGATTGAAGCCGAAGTCGATGAACAGTACCTGAGCGAAATCAAGGTCGGCATGCCCGCCGACGTACAGATCACGGGGCGCGATCAACCGATGTCGGCGCGCGTGAATTACATTGCCCCCAAGGTCGACCCGCGTACCGGCGGCGCCAAGATACGCCTGAGTCTCAATACACCAGTGGGTGACCTGCGCTCCGGCGTGACCGCGGACATCAATCTGATCATCGAAAAGCGCAGCAGCGCGGTAACCGTGGCACGCAGCGCAATCATCGGCCGGGACGTCTCGGCGCGGGTCCTGGTGGTCAACCGGGGCGTGGTCGAGTCGCGTCCTGTTAGCTTTATCGAGTGGCCAAGCGAACGTGTGATCGTCGAGAAGGGCCTCAAGTCCGGTGACACCCTGTTGCTGGCGCCCCGCGGCGAACTCATCGGCAAGCGCGTGGTTGCAGTAACCGATCTCGCAAAATTACCCCCGGGCGACCGCCCGCGCGGCAGCGAGGCCCGCCGTGCGATTTGAACTCAAGGTCGCACTGCGCTACCTGCTGTCCAACCGCGTGCAGTCAGCGCTGCTGATCGGCGGCGTGGCAATCGCGGTCACGGTGTTCACGTTCAACGCTGCCCTGATCAATGGCCTGGCCGAATTCCAGATCCAGCGCGTCGTCGGCAGCTCGGCGCACGTCATCATCGAGCCAGCCAAGCCCACGCCGGCCAGGCTGAAATCGGCCGATGGCGCGGAACGCCTGACCGCGACGCAGCGCTCGCTCGATCGGCGCGCACAGATCAAGCAGTGGCGCACGATAGCCGACAGCGTCGAGAACCTGCCTGGCGTCACTGCGATGTCGCTGAACATTCTCGGCACCGGCCTGG
>DAIQQI010000261.1:0-4736 GCA_036786925.1 Steroidobacteraceae bacterium | reverse complement strand
CATCGCCCATTCGAACTCGTCGATCGCATCGACATCAACCTCGGCACAAACGACGTCGACAGCCCGACCGCCTCGGCAACGGGCGGCACGGTGGCGTATCGATCGATTCGCCCGTCGCGCGAATTTGGTGGCAAGGTTGTGCTGTCGGGTGGATCTGAAACCTACAAGCGCGGCTTCGGACTGCTGAACTTCGGTGAATTCGGCCCCTGGAAGACCACTGCCTGGATTGCCGGTTCATACGCGCAGTACGACAAGTTCAAGGGCCCGGGTGAACTCAAGAAGCGCCAGTTCAATGCGCTGTTGCGCCAGGACTTCGACAATGGCAACTGGTTCTTCCTCGCGTTCCACCTCAACAAGAATCGCAACAATTTCTTTCGCACCACCAGCGATCCGAACTACCAGCTGTTCGGGCGCAGTTACGACAACCTCGCGACCTGCACGCTGGACGCGCCGACCGCCGGCACGCGCGACAATGACAATGCGTCGCCCGTTGCCAGCACGCCGACGCTGTTATCCGGCGACAATATCCTCAACACATCGTCGTGCGGCAACTATTACAACGTGCGCATCAATCCGTCCGATACGGCGAACATCCGCGCGCAGTCGCTGTGGCACCTGTCGGACAAGCTGATCCTGACGCTCGATCCCTCGATGCAGTACACGCTGGCGAACGGCGGCGGCTCGTCGATCATCGACGAGACCCCGGCCGCGACCGCCTTCGATCGCCGCATCGTCGGCGCGGCCACGGTCGCCGGATTCGACATCAACGGCGACGGCGATATCCTGGACAACATCCGCGTCTATTCGCCTAACACGACCAACACCTACCGCCTCGGCGTCACGTCGTCGCTGATCTGGAACGTGTCGGACAATCACCGGGTGCGCCTTGCGTACACGCTCGATCGCGCACGCCACCGGCAGACTGCGCAGAACGGCCCGTTGCAGGCCAATGGCGATCCCGAAAACGTGTTCGCCGGCTGGTCAGGTCTTAACATCCGGACAGCGGATGGCAGCGAAATTCGCGGCCGCGACCGTTATTCAGTCGCGCAGAACAACCAGATCGCCGCGGAGTATCGCGGCGAATTCATGGACGACAAGGTGACTGCGACGGTCGGCGTGACGTCGAAAGACTTCAAGCGCGAACTCAACCAGTATTGCTACACGCTGAATGGCGGCACCGGCAACTCGGGCCAGCTGCTGTGCACGACCCAGACCAACAGGGTCCTGCTGCCTAACGGCAACTACCGTTTCGGCGCCAGCACGACCGAGTTCATCGCGCCCTACAGCCGGACCGTCAACTTCGACGAGGTGCTGCCAAATCTCGGGCTGACATTCAAGCCCTGGGACGGTCACACTTTCTACGTCTCGTATGCGGAGGCGCTGTCCGCGCCGCGCACCGATAACCTGTACTCCGTGCGTCGCCAGGCCGACGGATCGGTCGGCAGCCGCCTGCCTGAGTCAGAGAGCACCAAGTCGTACGATATCGGCTGGCGCCTGTCGCGCGACAACGTGCTCGCGTCGGTCGCATTGTGGCGCTCGGACTACAGCAATCGCATCGTCTCGGCGTTTGACCAGGACCTTGGCTTCAACGTCGACCGCAACGTCGGCGCGGTCAAGCTGAGGGGCATCGATGCGCAGGTGGGCTGGAAGCCCATTGACCGGCTGACCTTCAGTTTCTCAGCGTCGTACAACAAGAGCGAGTTGCAGGAAGACCTGGCATCGAGCGCAACCTTGACCCTTTCATTGAAGGGCAAGACGCTGGTAGAAACGCCGAAGTTGACGTTTGCGTCGCGCGCCGACTTGAAAGTCATGGAAGGACTGCGCGTCGGGTTGCAGGCGAAGCACGTCGACAAGCGATTCTCGACGGACCTGAACAACGAGACCACGCCCGCTTACACGGTCGTCGACCTGGATGCGAGCTACCAGTTCAGCAACCCGGGCTGGGACTGGCTCAAGCTCAAGTTGAATGTCAGCAACGTACTTGACGAGGACTATTACGGCAACATCTCGTCGGGCACGGGATTCAACAGCAACAACGCGGCCGACCGCCTGTCACTGGTGAACAACCCGAATCTGGGATTCTTCCAGATCGGCTCGCCCCGCGCCGTGATCCTGACGATGGAAGCCAAGTTCTGAGCGGCGCACAGTGCCGATCAGTGTTAGCTCAGGCTGACAAAATGAGAGGCGGCTTCGGCCGCCTCTTTTTTTGCCTGGCGGCGTTAGCCGGCTGTACGCTGGCTGAGGCCGCAGGCCGGCCAGCCGCGCCGCCGCAGGTGATCCGCGTCGCAACCTGGAACGCCTCGCTGAATCGCGATCGATCGGGAGAACTGGTGCGCGACCTGGCGAGCGGCGGCAACGCGCAGGTGCTCGCGGTGGCGGCCGTGATCAGGCGCGTCGATCCGGACATCCTGTTCATCAACGAGTTCGACTATGTCGACGGTGGCGCCGCGGCGCGGCTGCTGCGCGATCGTTACCTGCCGCAGTTCCGGTACTTCTACACACGGCCATCTAACACGGGACTGCCGTCGGGATTCGACTACGATAGCAACGGCAAGGTGGACGGCCCGGAAGACGCTTTGGGTTTCGGCCGTTTTCCCGGCCAGTACGGCATGCTGCTGCTCAGCCGTTTTCCGATCGACGCGGCTGCCAGCCGCACGTTCCAGACATTCCTGTGGCGCGACATGCCGGGCGCGGCATGGCCGGATGCCGCCGGGACTGGCGGCCAGGGAGCCTGGTACAACGAACAGGAAAAGGCCGTGTTCCGGTTGTCGTCCAAGAGCCACTGGGATGTCCCGGTGCGGGTGGGGGCGACTACGCTGCGCCTGCTGCTGTCGCACCCGACGCCACCGTCGTTCGACGGGCCGGAAGACCGCAACGGACGGCGCAACCACGATGAAATCCGGCTGTGGGCGGATTACCTGAGCGGTGGCGCGGCGGCGGCGTATCTCTATGACGATCGTGGCCGGCGTGACGGGTTGCCCGGCGCCGACACGCGCTTCATTTTGTTAGGTGACATGAATGCCGACCCCGTCGATGGCGACAGCTACCTGCACGCGATCCACCAGGTCCTCGATCATCCGCGGGTCAATCGCGACGCGGCCACGGTGCATCCACCGCACAGCGCCGGCGCCCGCGAAGCCGCACTCGAACAGGGCGGCGCCAACACTCGTCATCGTGGCGATCCGTCCCTCGACACGGGCGACTTCGAGGACCGCAAGGTCGGCAATTTCCGGATCGACTACGTGCTGCCGTCGGCCAACATTGCCGTGTGCGGCAGCGGCGTCTTTTGGCCGGCGCGCAGCGACCCGGATGCCGCGCTGCTCAGGACTCCGGCCGGCCCGGTGTCGGACCATCACCCGGTCTGGATGGATATCGCGATCAACGGCACCTGCCCGGCGGATTATCGGAGCCGCAACTCGATGCCGACCGGGCAGTGATCCGACAGCCGGTCGTAACGACCCGCATCGTCTGGCGAATAGACCACCCGTTGAAAGGAATCCGGAACGATGTCGGCAGCAAGCTTTCGACCTAACACAATCAGGTCGATGTAGGAGTCGAACTCGTCAGTAGCTATGCATTTGCGAAACGGAGCATTGAGCGTGATCGCCGTCAGCGCTGCATCTGGTGGCTCACCGTCATTGATTTCCGCCCACATATTCAGTGGCCGGCCGTCGGGATCCCGCGCGCCGCCCTGTTCCACGGATATGCGCCGGTTGAAATCGCCTAACAATCCGAACCTGCGGCCGGCGCTGGCCTGCGCATCGATCCACTGCTCGAGGAGCGGCAGTTGCCGCGCCAGCGTCGCGCAATCTGGATTCCTGGCATCGGTCAGCGGCCCCGCGGGGCAGCCAGACTTGAGGTGGACCGCCATCAGCGTGAATTCCCTGCGCGTACCCGGAAACAGCGTGACTACCGTGCCGCGGCGCACGGTGTCGCCCAGCGACAGCGGCAGGTAGTCCGGTTCACAGCGAAACGGAATGCCGCGCCGTATGGCGAGACCATTCTTCTGCACGTTGGCCCGCGACGTGAAGCAATAGTCATAGCCGGTCATGATCAGGTTGGCCGCGCCGGGGCCATCGACTTCCTGCAGAGCTAACACATCGGCATCGAGTTCGCGGATGTAGCGCGCCAGGGCCGCGAAATCCACGGGCTTGAGATCGAGGCGCGGCACGATGGCGCACGGAATCTTGCGTTCGCTGCCCGGAACACGGCCGCCGTACTGGACGCAGGAACCCTGCAATGCCGCGTAGGTCGCGGGCTCGATCAAGTACTCGATGTTCCAGGTGGCGAGGCGCAGCCGGCCGGCAGCAATCCGCTGCGGCGGCCTGTCGATGCCGCCCGGTCCGACACAAGCCGGTAGTCCCATGACGCCGCACATCCAGCCCAACACAGCAATTTTTCTAATCACTTGACGAACCCCCGCGGTGTCGGCGTCAATGATGCCATGCCACGTACGACAGTCCCGTTACCTCTTGCACTGATTCTTTTGCTGAGCGGCTGTTCCAGCCTGCACTACCCGGTCAACCCGCCGCTCGATTCCTATTCCGCCGAGCGCATCGAGCGCGCCCGCACGCTCAGGCCCCGCGGCAGCTCGGATCGTATCTTCGTCGTGGTGACGTTTTCGGGTGGCGGCACCCGTGCGGCGGCTTTTGGCTATGGAGTCCTCGAGGAACTGGCCAGCACCAGCATCATGTTTGATGGCCGCGAACGTAACCTGCTGAACGAAATCGATGTGG
>DAIQQI010000260.1:3696-4766 GCA_036786925.1 Steroidobacteraceae bacterium | reverse complement strand
CCGCCGTCAGTATTGCGCAGCAACACCTGGATCTGGTCGGCTCGAAGCAGTACTCGCAGCTGCGCCGCAACCTCAGCGTCGACGAAGACGAACTGTCGCATGCGATCGCACTGGTCCGCAGCTGCAACCCGCGCCCCGGTTCTTTGTTAGGGGCCGGGACCGCCGAGTACGTGGTGCCGGATGTGTTCGTGCGGCGCACCGACCGCGGCTGGTCGGTGGAGCTGAATGCCGCGAGCCTGCCGCGCGTCCGGGTCAACGAGGGCTACGTCGCGATGCTGGGCCGTGGTTCGGACCACGCGATGCTGCGCACGCAGCTGCAGGAGGCGCGCTGGCTGCTGAAGTCGCTCGAGATCCGCAAGGAAACGCTGATGAAAGTCGCGCGCAGCATCGTGCAGCGCCAGAACGACTTCCTCGAGCACGGCGAGGAGCACATGAAGCCGATGATTCTGCGCGACGTCGCCGAAGCCATCGAGATGCATGAATCGACGGTATCGCGGGTGACCTCGGGCAAGTACATGCATACGCCGCGTGGCGTGTATGAATTGCGTTATTTCTTCTCGAGCCATGTCGATTCGCAGAGCGGCGAAGGCACCTCGTCTACGGCCATCCGTGCCAAGATCCGCAAACTGATCAAGGAAGAGCCGCCGGACGCCCCCCTGTCCGACAGCAGGCTTGCCGAGCTATTGTCGGCAGAAGGAATTCCGGTTGCGCGCCGGACGGTCGCCAAGTATCGCGAGGCCCTGGGGATTGCCTCGTCCAATGACCGCAAGCGCGTCGAGATAAGTTAGTTTTCACCAACCCAGCAGGAGATGTCCATGCAAGTTTCGGTCACGGGTCACCATGTTGAAGTCACTGACTCCATGCGCAGCTACGTCGAGAAGAAAATGGAACGCATACTGCGTCACTTTGACCATGTCATCGACGTGCACTGCACCCTGACCGTTGAGAAGATGCAGGCACCCTTTCCCCTACGGTGGAAATAGATACCGCTGAGTAGTGTGGCAGCCATGAAACCGAAAAAGGACAGCTGCATGGGGACGTTGGGCAACCCTGCAATCTCGCCGGCCATG
>DAIQQI010000260.1:0-3686 GCA_036786925.1 Steroidobacteraceae bacterium | reverse complement strand
CACCTGAAGGTGCGCGGCAAGAATATTCACGCGTTCGCCGTGGACGGCAACATGTATGCGGCGATCGACATGCTGACCGACAAACTCGACCGCCTGGTCAAGAAGCGCAAGGAACAGATCACCGACCATCACGCCACTGAAGGGCGCAGCGCGCGGCATTAGCCGCTGTTGCGCGACGCCGGCGACATGCGGTTAGTCATCATCAGCGGCTTGTCGGGTGCCGGCAAGAGCGTCGCGCTCAACATGCTGGAGGACATGGGCCTCTATTGCATCGACAACCTGCCGGCCGCGATGGTAAAGCCGTTCGTGTCGCACGCGATGGCGACCAAGGACGGCACCTACGATCGCACGGCGTTAGGTGTGGACGCGCGCAATCCGGCCCAGGACATCGCCAACGTGCCGGCGCTGATGCTGGAACTCAAGGGACTCGGCGTGCAATGTGAAATCGTATGCCTGGTCGCCAACGATGATGAATTGCTGAAGCGGTTTTCGGAAACCAAGCGCCGCCACCCGCTGTCCGGCGAATATGGCGACCTGCCCGCGGCCATCGCCCGCGAGCGCAAGCTGCTCGAGCCGATCCTGTACGCGGCGGACCTGGTGATCGACACCTCGCGCATGGGCGTGCATGAGCTGCGCGACACGATCCTGAAGCGCGTGGAGCAGCGCGCCTCCGGCCGCCTGTCGATCAGTTTCGAGTCATTCGGCTTCAAGAACGGGCTGCCGGGCGATGCGGATTTCGTCTTCGATGCGCGCACGCTGCCCAACCCCTACTGGGATCCGGCGCTGCGCGCACTGACCGGCCGCGATCCCGACGTGGTTCGCTACCTCGAATCCATGCCGCAGGTGCAAAAGCTGCTGGACGACATCTCGAAGTTCGTCGAGTCGCGGATCCCCGAGCACCAGGCTAACAACCGCCGTTATCTCACCATCGCGATCGGCTGCACCGGCGGACAACATCGCTCCGTGTACCTGGTTGACAGGCTGGCGGCGCGGTTCGCCGGGCTTTTCCCCGGCGTAATATCCAGACACACAGCGCTGCGTGATAACTGAGACCCGCCTTCCCAAGGCCGGCCGCCTGGCGGCGCTGTTAGAGGCGCTGGATTCCGGGACGCTGCGCTCGGCTAACAGGCTGGTCAACGCGCTGCACCCGGCGGAAATCGCCGCGCTGCTGGAATCCATGCCGCCGGCGCGCCGCGAGCTGGTTTGGGAATTCGTCGATCCGGAGCTCGAGGGCGAAGTGCTGCTCGAGCTCAGCGAGCCGGTGCGCCTGGCGCTGCTCGAGCAGATGGACGCGCAGGAAATCGTCGCGGCCGCCGAGGGCCTGGAAGTCGATGATCTCGCCGACCTGGTGCGCGAACTTCCGGAAACCGTCAACCGCCAGCTGCTCGAGTCCATGGACCGCCAGCATCGCGAGCGCCTCGACACCGTGTTGTCGTTTCCGGAGGACAGCGCCGGCGGCCTGATGAATACCGACACGGTCAGCGTACGCGCCGACGTGTCGATCGAAACCGTGCTGCGCTACCTGCGCATGCGCGGCGAACTGCCGGATCGCACCGACCGGCTGTTCGTCGCCGACCGGCGCGGCCAGTACCTCGGCACGGTGCCCCTGCCCAGGCTGCTGACCGAGGACCCGGAACGGCTGGTTGGCGACTGTCTCGAGCCGGAAGCGCCGCGCATCGACCCGACCATGAGCGCGCACGATGTCGCCAACCTGTTCCAGCAGCGCGACCTGCTGTCGGCCGCGGTGGTCGATGCGGACGGTCGCCTGTTAGGCCGGATCACGGTCGATGATGTCGTCGACGTCATCCGCATGGAGGGCGAGCATTCGGTCCGGTCGATGGCCGGCCTCGATGACGAAGAAGACGTGTTCGCACCGATCCTGCCGTCGACTCGCCGGCGCCTGTTCTGGCTCGGCATCAATCTGCTGACTGCTTTCCTCGCGGCCGCGGTGGTACGCAATTTCGAAAGCACGATCGCCAAGGTCGCGGCGCTCGCCGCACTGATGCCGGTGGTTGCATCGATGGGCGGTATCGCCGGAACGCAGACCGTCACGCTGATCGTGCGGGCCATTGCGTTAGGTCAGGTGCAATGGAACAACGGGCGCTGGCTGCTGTTCAAGGAAATGGCGGTCGGCGGCCTGAATGGCCTCATCTGGGCGGCGGTGGTCGGCGGCATTGTCTGGTTCTGGTTCGGGACCCCGGTGATCGCGGCCATTCTCGCCGCGGCGCTGCTGATCAACCTGCTGGCGGCGGCGGCGGTCGGCGTGCTGGTGCCGCTGATCCTGAAGCGCCTGCGGATCGACCCGGCACTATCGGCCGGCGTGATCCTGACCACGTTCACCGACTGCATCGGCTTCGCCACCTTGTTAGGTCTTGGCGCCCTGTTCCTGACTTGAGGCGAAGAACTGGCGGATTTCATCGGCGCGCGCCTCCGCGTCGCGCATCCCGAGCGCGATCAGTTCCCGGGTATAGGCCGCCTCGAACAGCAGGTAACTGGCCAGCAGGCCGCCGGCGTGCCCGTGCGCGCCGGTGGCGCGCATGAAGGCGCGCACCGCAAATGGCATGGCCGCGACATGGCGGCCGGCCAGCAGCCGCAGATCGATGCTCGGCGAGAGCAGCAAGGCGCGGATCATCCGCGTGCCGGCGGTGCCTGGCGCTGCGGCGCCGAGCTGGTTCAGGCGTTGCAGCTGCTCGAGGTCACCGTACAGCTGGTCGGAGAACAAGGTGTCCAGCATGAAGCCGAACAGCTGGCCCGGCGATGGCCCGTGGCGTACGGCGCCGCTGGCGCCGAGGCCCGCGGCGTTGTAGGCGCGGACACCGATGACGAACAGACGATCGGCTCCGAGCCTGATCGCGGGCGATAACGGCGCAAGCTGGCGCATCGCGCCGTCGCCAAAATAATCGTCGCCCAGTTTCACGGCCGGAAACAACAGCGGAATCGCCGTGCTCGCCATCAGGTGATTTTGTCCGAGCTGCGCGCGCACACCGCGGCGCGACGCGCGTTGCCATTCGGCTACCGAGTCATCGGCGGCAAACCATGCCGTCGATTGCCCGGTGCTGTAACTGGTGCTGCACAGCGCCAGCCCATGCAGATGGCCGGCGGCGATCTGCGCGCCGACCTGCGCGATGCGCACCCGCACTGCCAGCAGCCGCCGCAACGGCGCGTTGTCGAGAAACGAGCGCGGCGTGCGCATCAGCGAGCCACCCGACAGCGCGGCCAGCGTCCAGCGAGCGCCCGCACCCAGCATTGCCAGGCCATCGCTGCGAAACACCTGCGAGATATGAAAATCCGACCAGACCTGATGCAGGCCCTCGACCGCGGCCCGCCAGTCGCTGGCGCCGGCCGCTAACACGCCGGCGGCGACCGCGCCCGCCGAGGTGCCGACGATGACCGGAAACGGGTTCTGCTGCGCCGGCAAGATCCCGACCAGGGCCCTGAGCACGCCCACCTGGTAGGCAGAGCGGGCGCCGCCGCCTGATAACACGAGCCCAACGCGGGATTCCATGCGGTCATTCTGCCAAATTGCGGCAAGGTTGCTAGAATCAATGCTCACCGGCAAGGAGCCACCGCATGAAAACCCGTCGTACCGCCCTACTAACAGCGTTAGCCACAACCGTCGTGCTGGGGGGCCTGGCGCTGGCCGCCGCGGAACCCGCTACACCTGCCGAGGGGTCGCAGGCGCCCGG
>DAIQQI010000259.1:0-4771 GCA_036786925.1 Steroidobacteraceae bacterium | reverse complement strand
CATTGCCGGCGCCGCTCAAGCAGCGGCTGCTCGAGTCAGACAGCGCGGCGCTCGCGCTGCGCGTGCTGGCGGCGCTGGTAAAAACGGAACAGGACGACGCCTAACACCAGCGTCCAGCCGAGCACCAGCCAGCCGACCACGCCATCGAATTGCGACAGCAGGAATGCTGCCGGGTGCGAGCGATCGGGCACCGACGTCTGGCGCATGAACAGGATGATCCAGACCCAGCCGGCATGCAGTCCGACACAGGCGGCAATGCTGCCGGTCAGGTGCCGGACCATCGCCAGCAGCACACCGACCGCGAACAGGCTGACGAACGCGTCGAAAATCGCGCCGGGGTGCGCGAAGTCCCGCAGCATTCCTGCCAGCAGATCGAGGCCGCTGCCCGGACCCACCTGATCCGGCGGGATGCGGAAGCGGCCGATGAAATGGGTGGCGGCGTAAACCAGCGACGGCAGCACAATCGCGAGTCGCGGCCCGGATTCGCGCGCAATCGCGCTGAACATCGCGCCGCGCAGGAAAGTCTCCTCGATCAGCGCCACCGTGATGGCGCTCAGAATTCCGCTGCCCGCCAGCCTGAGCAGCGTCAGCGCATCCAGGATCGCGCCGGGTTTCAGGTCGCGCAGGTCGAACAGCACCATCGCCAGCATGACCGGCAGCATGGTTGCGACACCCAGTGCAAACGCCAGGCCGGCTTCACCCAGCCACTGGCGCCGCGGCAGGCCGTAGCCAAGGCTTGCCTTGTCAGCCAGGCCTTCGCGGCGCGCCAGCCAGATGAATCCGACCAGCACCGCCAGCATGGCGACCCGGCCCGCCACCCGGTGAAAAGGGAAATCGAACGTGGGCGTCAGCAGCGACCAGACCGGATAGCCGAAGGCGGCAATCGCACCCAGCCCTAACAGGATGAGCCCGAAGAACCTGGCGAAGGCTTTCATGGGCGTTTCAGGGCGCCGCGACCGTACGCAGCTTCTGGCCGTCGGCGCGCAGCAGGGCGATGAGGCCCTTGTCGCCTAACAGATGCGCGGCGCCGACCACGACCAGCACGTCGTCATTGCCGCGCAGCAGCGCCCGGATGGCGGGCAGCCACTTGCGGTTGCGCTCGATCAGCAAAGCCGACTCCAGGGCCGGGAAGCTCGCCATCTCATCCTGCAATTCATGGGCCAGGCGTGCCTGGTCGCCCTGGCGCCAGGCCTGTTCAATGACGGCCAGTTCCGTCGGCACTTGCGCCGCTTCATCGAGCGTCAGGTCCAGCAGGTGAATCTGGTTTTCGGATGTCAGGTGGTCGAACACCGCAAACTGCTCCGCGGCGGTTTCCAGCCCGGTGATGGGCTTGCGGTCAGACTTGGCGCGGGTCGCGAGTTGCTGGTCGATACCCGCTTCGGATGTGAAGCCGGCCTTCAGCAGGCTGACAGAGGTGACCATCAGCGACGCGAGCCACGGTTCCATCGTATCCAGCAGCGCGACCGGCAGCCCGAGCTCGCCGGCGGTGCGCGCCAGGCGTTCGGCCAGCGGCCGCGGCAAGGTTTGCGACAGCGACTTGCCGTCGGTGCGTGTGCCGGCCTGCATCATCTCGGCCGCGATCTGCATCTCGTCCAGGTCGTCGAGGTCGAGTTCGAAAACCAGCCGTTCGGCATCGGCATAGGCGCGCTGCAGGGCTACCGGCAAAGCGGAATCTTCCGGCCGCAGCAGATGAATCGAGCCGGCGATGTAAACGCGATTGGCTGCTCCCTGCATCACCCACACACCACTGTCGGCCGAGGCAGCCGTCGCAGCTAACAAACTGGCGGCCAGTGTCAGCCGCGCGATGGATCTGCGCATCAGAAAACCCATGTAATCTCCGTTTCGATCCGTCCCTGCGGCAGCAGCTGGATGGACCGGTAGGCGGGTGGTCGTTCGTCGATGGCGAAATCATCCGACCGCGGCCGGAACTGGGCGCAGGTCGACGGTGTTGCCATCAGTCGCACACCGTTACGCTCGCCATCATAAGACTGGTGCACGTGACCCCAGAGTACACCGCGCACGGATTTCGGATAACGATCGATGATTGCGAGAAATTCCGCGGCATTCTCCAGACCCAGGGCATCCAGCCAGCGACTCTGCATCGGTACCGGCTGGTGGTGGACACAAACCAGCGCGTCGTGATCAGCGGCGCTCGCCAATGCATTCTCGAGGCGCTGCAGTTCATGAGGTGGCAGCCGGCCGCCGGCCGAGCCCTCGAGGAAACTGTCGAGCAGCACGATGCGCCAGCCGTTGCGATCGACCTGGCCGCAGTACTGGAATGGGCGTCCCGACAGTGCGCGCTGCATCGCGTCCGGGATATCGTGATTGCCGGGCAGGCACCAGACGGGCTTGTCGAGCCGCGCAAAAATTTCGCGGAACAACGGGTAGCCGCCCGGATCGTCCTGCACGAGATCGCCGGTCACCAATATGGCGTCTGCCGCCTGCACGACCGGCGCTGCGTGTGTCAGCACCTGTTGCAGCGTCGCCAGCGTATCGACGCCGCGCAGCGCGCCGCCGCGGCCGCCGAACAGATGGGTGTCAGTAAACTGGACGAGGCGCATGGTTCAGCTGCGCACGGTTGCCCGCAGCAGTCGCCGCTCCACCTGGTGCTGTGCGCGATCTTTCACATTGTCGCCCTCGGCGAATTCCCAGGATCAAAAAAGGGCCGCCGCGTCACCGCGGCGGCCCGATCACGTTAGCAGTACTGGTTCAATAGCGGTACTGGTCCGGCTTGTACGGGCCCTGCTTGCTGACGCCGATGTAGCGCGCCTGCTGGTCCGACAGTTCCGTCAACTGCGCGTTCAGCTTCTTGAGCTGCAGCCGCGCCACCTTCTCGTCCAGATGCTTGGGCAGGACATACACGCCGATCGGATACTTGCCCGGATTGCTCCAGATTTCGATCTGCGCGATGGTCTGGTTGGCAAACGATGAACTCATCACGTAACTCGGATGCCCGGTGCCGCAGCCCAGGTTCACGAGGCGCCCCTCGGCTAACAGGATGATGCGCTTGCCGTCGGGGAAGATGACGTGATCGACCTGGGGCTTGATGTTCTCCCACTTGTACTGCTTCAGCGAGGCGCAATCGATTTCGTTGTCGAAGTGCCCGATGTTGCAGACGATCGCCTGGTCTTTCATCTTTTTCATGTGCTCATGGGTGATCACATGAAAATTGCCGGTGGCGCTGACGAAGATGTCGGCCTTGTCGGCCGCGTAGTCCATCGTGACGACGCGATAGCCTTCCATCGCGGCCTGCAGCGCGCAGATCGGATCGATTTCCGTGACCCATACCTGCGCCGACAGGGCGCGCAGCGCCTGCGCCGAGCCCTTGCCGACATCGCCGTAACCCGCGACCACGGCAACCTTGCCGGCGACCATCACGTCGGTCGCGCGCTTGATGCCATCGACCAGGGATTCGCGGCAGCCATACAGGTTGTCGAACTTGCTCTTGGTCACCGAATCGTTGACGTTGATCGCCGGGAAGGCGAGCTGGCCATCCTTCGCCATCTCGTACAGGCGCTTGACGCCGGTGGTGGTTTCCTCCGTCACGCCCTTGATCTGCGCGAGGCGGGTGCTGTACCACTTCGGATCGCGCTTCAGGGTCGCCCGGATGCTGTCGAACAGCGCCGTTTCTTCTTCGCTGGTCGGCTTGCCTAACACCGCGACATCGCGCTCGGCCTTGGCGCCGAGGTGCAGCAGCAGCGTGGCATCGCCGCCATCGTCGAGGATCATGTTCGAATAGCCCTTGTCAGGCCACTCGAAAATGCGGTGCGTGTAGTCCCAGTAGTCGACCAGCGACTCACCTTTCCACGCGAACACCGGCGTGCCACGCACTGCGATGGCAGCGGCCGCATGGTCCTGGGTCGAGAAGATATTGCATGACGCCCAGCGCACCTGTGCGCCGAGTGCCTGCAGCGTCTCGATCAGCACCGCCGTCTGGATGGTCATGTGCAGCGAGCCCGTGATACGCGCGCCGCGCAGCGGCTGCGTGGGCGCGAACTCCTCGCGGATGGCCATCAGGCCGGGCATCTCGGTTTCGGCAATGCGGATTTCCTTGCGGCCCCAATCGGCAAGCGCCAGGTCCGCGACCTTGAAATCGGCGGCGCCGGTTTTCATATCAACAACTGCGTTCATATAAAGCTCCGTTAAATAAAGTTTAACGGGCGCCGTTTGCAATCTGCCTCGCGACGAGCCTCGTGTCAGCTGCCGGATGGTCAGCTCGCACTGCAGCGCCCCTCGCCACGGGCAGGTTTAAAATCTCAGGCTGCGCGCGCTTTCACCTTGGCGTCGGCGGCCAGCGCCGCAGCCTTGTCGGTCTTTTCCCAGCTGAACTCTTTTTCCTTGCGGCCGAAATGGCCATAGGCCGCGGTCTTCTGGTAGATCGGGCGCACCAGGTCGAGCATTTCACGCAGCCCGTAGGGCGTCAGGTCGAAATGCCGGCGTACCAGCGCAGTCAGTTTTTCGCGCGGCAATTTGCTGGTGCCGAAGGTCTCGACCATGATCGAGGTCGGCTCGGCAACACCGATCGCATACGAAACCTGCACTTCGCAGCGCTCGGCAATACCCGCGGCGACAATATTCTTCGCGACATAGCGCGCCGCATAAGCGGCGGAGCGGTCGACCTTGGACGGGTCCTTGCCCGAGAATGCGCCGCCACCATGACGCGCAAAGCCGCCATAGGTGTCGACGATGATCTTGCGGCCTGTCAGGCCGCAGTCGCCGACCGGGCCGCCAATCACGAACCGGCCAGTGGGGTTGATATGAAATTTGGTGC
>DAIQQI010000258.1:0-4782 GCA_036786925.1 Steroidobacteraceae bacterium | reverse complement strand
TCGGACCTTGACGTGTTAGCCAGCCTCAAGGCACTGGATCAGAGTTACCAGGCCCGGGCCATCAAGGAAAAAGAGTATCTGCGCGGCCGTACCGAGCTGCTGGATGCGCTGCGCGATCCGGCGTCCTTGCAACCACCGACCCTGGTGAATTCAGTCAGCCCAGCGCAATGAGATCAGCCAGGTCTGGTTGACGCCTTCGTGGGTCAGCGGCTCGAGCAGGTATTGCGTGACCGTGGTGCCGACATCCAGCGTGAGATGCCAGGGTTGGTACGTGACATCGAAGCCCAGTGTGAGTGACGGATCGCCGAAATGCTTGCCGTTGCCGACACTGGCCGCATCCCCGCGAATATCAAAAGCGGGACCCGTAATGCGGCCGACCACGCCGCGGCGTGGCAGCGGCATCGCGATCTGCGCATGCGGCGTGAACGCCCACTCTCCATGATCGCGCGGCCAGGCGATGCCGGCGAACGGCGCGAAGTGCGTGTAGCTCGCGCTGTAGTCCAGGTTGCCGGTCGCGCCGGCACTGGCTCCGGTCAATACGCGATAGCCAACCCGGTAATCGCGCAGCGCCATCTGCTGCCACAACAGGCCCGCCGTCCATTGATGCCGACCTAACAACCAGCGCTCCGCATCGCGGCGCAGCGCGAAGCCGAGGCCGAGGTGGCGGGCGGTCCCGGTCAGATTCGTATACTCCGCGGCAGCCGGCAGCGGCAACGGCACCGCCCGCGCGAACGACACGTCCAGCGGCCGCTGGTCGGGGCCGCCGGAGAAGCGCAGGTCGTCAAAAAAACCAAACACGCCTAACGTCCAGGCCTCGCCGACACGGCGGTTGAACCCGACCGCAAGGGCGGGCCCCTCGAGCGACAGCTCACCGGAGCGCAGGCGCGAGTAGCTCACAGTGACATTGGGGCCCAGCGGAGCCCAGAGCGGCAGGCTCGCATAGCGATTGTCCATCGCGATTTCGGGCAGGTGCTCGGTCACGAACTCGATGCTCTCAGTGCCGGCGGCCAGCGCACCCACAGGGGTCATCGCCAGCAGGGCCGGCAAGAACCTGGCGGTTAGTCTGACGGGATTCATGGCAAGGGCAGCCGGCGAGCGATCACTTTGCCCAGTTTAAACCGGCCCGGGCCGGCGCTGCTTCGATCCTTGAAACTAACTGGTACCATGGGGTAACTTGGCTCAGAGCCAAGGTTTAGAACAAAGAATTTGTCCGGGGGATCCTTTAATGAATCGTCAAACACGTCTGGTTATCGTTATTGCCGCGAGCGCTTTGGGCAGCTTCACCGCGGCCCTGCCTGCCATGGCTCAGGACGCAGATGAACTCGAACAGGTCGTCATCACCGGTACCCGCGTCGCCAATCGCTCGGCACTGGACACCGTGGCACCGGTCGACGTCGTGTCCGCCGAGAGCCTGAAAAACGTCGGCGTGACCGAGGTCAGCCAGGCCCTGTCGGTCGCCCTGCCGTCATTCAATTTTCCGCGGCCCGGCCTCGCGGATGGCACCGACACGATCCGCCCGGCCACGCTGCGCGGACTCGCGCCCGACCAGGCGCTGGTGCTGGTCAATTCCAAGCGCCGGCACTCGTCCTCGCTGGTCAACGTCAACGGCACCATCGGCCGTGGCTCCGCCGCCGTGGATCTCAATACCATTCCAACCGCCATCATCAAATCCATCGAAGTGCTGCGCGACGGCGCCTCGGCACAGTACGGCTCGGATGCCATTGCGGGCGTGCTCAATCTGCGGCTGCGCGAAGATCGCGACGGCGGCGAGCTGAGCCTGAGCTATGGCGCGCGCCACAGCGACTTCGAAACTATTTCCGGCGCGGCGCCGGCGAACGCGAACTGGACCGTCCCCGCGATCGCCAAGCAGAGCGCCTCGGACGGCGAGTCCGTCACCGCATCGCTGTGGAAAGGTTTTGCCCTGGGCGAGGACGGCTTCCTGACAGTCGCACTGGAGTACAAGGACCAGCAACGCACCGAGCGCGGCGGCTACGATTTCCGCCAGCAGTACCCGCTGGTCGGCGCCGCTTTCGATGCGCGTGAGGCGACCATCAATCGCTTCAATTCCTGGTATGGCGAACCCGACATGCAGCAGACCACGTTCTTTGCTAACGCGGGCAACAAGCTCGCCAATGGCGTGGAGATTTATGGCTGGGCGAGCTACCAGAACCGCGACGCGCTGTCGGCCGGCTTTTATCGACGCGCGCTGGATGATCGCAACGTGCTCGCCATTTATCCTAACGGCTTCCTGCCGCTGATCGCGCCCGAAGTGGACGACTTGAGCGTCGCCGGCGGCGCCAAGTGGGAATCGGGCAACTGGAGCTACGACGCTTCGCTGGTCTATGGCAAAAACAAGATGGCGTTCACGATCAAGAACACGCTCAACCGCTCGATCGGCGCGTCCAGCAAGACCGAGTTCGATGCGGGCGGCTTCGATTACGACCAGCTGGCGCTGAACCTGTCCGCGGTACGCCAGGTGGAGATTGCATCGTTCGCCTCGCCGCTCAACGTGGCGGTGGGCCTCGAAGCGCGCCGCGAGAGCTACTCGATCTTCGCCGGCGAACCGGACTCGTATCGCAACGGTGGCGTGCTGCTGCCGCTCGGCGGTAGCGGCTGCACCGCGCCCACCCCGGCACAGGTCCTGGCCGGCGGTTGCGCAACAGCATCGGGCGCGCAGGTATTCCCGGGCTTCCGGCCCGCGAACGTGGTCGACAAGAGCCGCAACGCGGTCGGCGCGTATCTGGATCTCGAAGCCAATCTCACCGAGAAGTTCCTGGGCTCGGTCGCCGTGCGCGCCGAGAACTACTCGGACTTTGGCAGCAATGTGTCCGGCAAGCTCGCCGGGCGCTTCGACTTCAACGATAACTTTGCGCTGCGCGCCTCGGCACAAACCGGCTTTCGTGCGCCGTCGCCGCAGCAGCAGTTCTACACTGCGACTTCGACCAATTTCATCAACGGTGTGCCGTTCGATATCACGACCTTCCCGCCGGCCGATCCGGTCGCGGTCGCGCTCGGCGCCGGGCCGCTCGATGCGGAGAAGTCGGTCAACTTCTCGTTAGGTGCGGTGCTGCGATTCGATCGCGTCAACATCACCGTTGATGCGTACCGGATCGATATCGACAATCGCATCGTGCTGTCCGAAAACCTCACGGCCGCCAACGTGCGTGCCTACCTGACTGCGCAGGGTTTCATCGGCATCGGCGGCGGGCGCTTCTTCATCAATGGTGTCGACACCGAAACCAAGGGCGTGGACATCGTGGCCAACTTTCCGGTGAACACCGAGCGCGCGGGCAAGTTCGACTTCACGCTGGCCGCCAACTTCAACACCACCGACGTCACGCGCACGCCGCGAACCGCGCAGCTCGCGGCCCTGAACCCGGCGCCGATTCTCTTCGATCGCGTCAACGTACTGACCTTCGAGGAAGGCAACCCCAAGAACAAGTTCAGTGCGAACCTCAACTGGAAGAGCGGGCGCTGGGGCGCGACGCTGCGTGCGACGCGCTATGGCAAGGCACTGTCGCCCGGCACCACGGCTGCTAACGACTTCGTGCTGACCCCCAAGACGGTGATTGACCTCGAAGGCAGGGTCGATGCCACCGACCACATCCGGGTCGCGCTTGGCGTCGAGAACCTGGCCGACGAGTATCCGGATCCGCTCCCCGCGTCGCTCAACACCACCGGTAACGCGCCGTTTTCCAACTACGCGCCGTTCGGGCGCGGCGGACGCTACATCTACGGTCGCGCCACGTTCAGCTTCTAGGCCAGACGGCCGCCTGACGGCGGCCGTCTAACAAGGGGCTCGCCATGAACGCATTGAGTCTGCCGCTGGATGTGCTCGGTCGGGTGCTGCTGGGCCTGTATTTCCTGGTGCCCGGGCTGATGAAAATCACCGGGTATGCCGGCATGCTGGCCTACATGACCAAACACGGCGTGCCTTTGACGGAGCCGATGCTGATATTGGCCATCGTGCTGGAAGTGGGAGGCGGGCTCGCGCTGATCGCGGGCTGGCGGACCCAGTGGGCGGCGCTGCTGATGGCCGGACTGACGCTGGTGATCAACGTCTACATGCATGACTTCTGGAATGTCTACGAAGGTGGCAGTACGCAGCATGAGCTGCAGAACTTCATCAAGAACCTCGGCATCTTCGCGGGGCTGCTGATCCTGGCGGCGCGCGGCGCACCGCGGGCATCGCTGGACGCGCGCAGCGCCGCGCGCTAAGGAGATACGTATGCAGAAAGCGGTACGGAAATACCTGCAGGCCCTGGAAGCGGGCGACGCCGACAAGGCGGCCGCGCTGTTCACCGCGGACGGCTGGGTGCAGTCGCCGTTTCTCGGTCGCGTGCCGGTGCGCGACTTTGTGCACAAGGTCGCGAGCAAATCCGGCAACTCCAGGCTCACCGTGCACGACGTGCTGGTCAGCGCCGAGGGCCATTTGCGGTCGGTCGCGTACTACAACTACGACTGGGCGCTGAAGGACGGCTCGCGGGTATCGTTCGACTGCGCCGACGTCTTCAACTTCGATCCGCAAACCGGACACATCGCGTCCGTGGTGCTCGTTTACGACACCAACCTGGTGCGCGGCGTGGTCGACAAGAAATACCCCTAAGGCCAGCCGCGGGCGCCTGCGCGGCGCGCTGCGCGCGTCAGGGTCCGCCGGCTAACAGGTCGAGGGCCGGGCTCATCCAGCGTCCGACGGCAGACTTTTCCCAGTCATAGTGGAAGCGAATGCCCACCGGCATGCCATGGATCGTCTGACTCGCGGGCCAGGCATCGCTGGTCGCG
>DAIQQI010000035.1:0-15534 GCA_036786925.1 Steroidobacteraceae bacterium | reverse complement strand
GTCCGCACCTCGATCCGGCCCGTTGCCGCATGCTCCAGCGCTTCCTGCGAGTTTGCTAACAGATTGTTGAGTATCTGGCGCACCCGGCCGCGATCCGCCTCGATGCTCTCGAGCTTCGGATCGAGGTCGACTTCGATCGTGACCGCACGATTCTGCGGCCGGTAGAGATCGCACACTTCACTGACCAGCTGATTCAGTGAGAATTGGCTCATGGTGACTTCCGGAGCCCGGGCGTATTCGCTGAAGGCATTGACCATGCGCTTCATGGTTTCAACCTGCTGCACGATGGTGCGGGTGGCGCGATCGATCACTTCCGCATCCTGCCCCGTCATCACACCCAGATAACGGCGCCGCATGCGCTCCGCCGACAGTTGAATTGGCGTCAGCGGATTCTTGATTTCGTGCGCCAGCCGCCGCGCGACCTCGCCCCATGCCGCTTCGCGTTGCGCCGTCAGCAACGCGGTGATGTCGTCGAACACCACGACATGGCCCGGCAGCGCATCACTATCCGCTTCCAGTGCCAGCGGTACGCAGGCGCACATCAGGTGCCGCAACCCGCCCGGCGCCTGGAAATCGAGCTGTTCCCGAAAATCGTTGTGCTGCTCGGCAAAACGTTTCAACAGCAGTTTCACGAATGGCTGCAACAGGCTGCCGTCGCCATCCTGCGAGAGTTCATGCAGCGGCTTGCCGATCCTGTCAGCGAGTTTTTGCCCGAGAATGGCATCCGCCGCCTCATTGGCCGTGCGCAGCACGCCGGCGTGATCAAAGACCATCACGCCGCTCGAGAGACGCGCCAGGATCGCCGCCAGACGGGCGCGTTCGTTTTCCACAGCGAGTTGGTTTTTTTCCGCCTCTTCCCGCGCGCGACGCAATCGCTTCGTCATGTCGTTGAACGACTGCACCAGGAAGCCCATTTCATCGCGCGTGCTGAGTGGCAGGCGGGTGCCCAGATCGCCCTTGGCGACCGCACGCGTGCCCTCCATCAGGTCCTGGATCGGCTTGAACAACAGCTGTGCAGAAAAAATCGCGCCGTAAAGCGCGGCCAGCATCACCGCCAGCAGCACCAGCGTCAGCGTCAGGCGAAACCCGTCCAGCAAGGGCTCGCGCAGCAGATCGATGTTGCCGTAACGGGAATACGAGGTTTGCACGGCCTCCGCGAGGGCGGCGAGTCGCGGTGGCACTTCATGCACGGCGAGCACGAAGCGTCGATCACTCGCACCGATCGCGTGGCCTAACGGCGCCGCGGTGCGTATCAGATACTGCCCGGGCGCCTGCGGCTCCAGCGACACGAAGGGCTCGCCTCTGCTCACCTGCCGCATCACTTCCTCGTCCGGCGCCGCTGGCATCGTCAGGGTCAGCGCGGCAGTGCTGGCACCCAGCACGCGCCCGCCGGCGTCATACAGCACGATCTCGAGCGCACCGGAATCGCGCCGTTCATCGACCAGGCGCAGCAGCGCGTCGCGATCCGACAGGCTCGACAGGCTGGCCGCGAATCGCCCATTGCGCTCGGCCACCTCGCGCATGCGCAGGTCCAGCGCCGAGCGCGACAGCGCCAGCGCGTCGGTCAATCCCTGGCGCACTTCGACGCGGAACCAGCTGTCGACGCCGCGGTTCAGGAACTCGAGCGAAAACAGGTACACGATCACCAGCGGCAACACCACCAGCGGACCAAACAGCAGGACCGTGCGTCCCGTGAGACGCGCGCCGGGCGCGAACTGCCGGTAATTGCGCAGCAGCTGCAGGATCTTCCGCGCCAGCAGCGCTGCCAGCACAATCACACCCGCGACGCTGCCGATCAGCACCCACAGCCGCCAGGTATCGAACTGCGCCGAATTCGATGACGTCAGAGCTAACAACACCAGCGCTACGATCCCGACCGTGCTCCACAGCGCGATCTGGATGATCGGGCGATAACGTCTTAGCGAAGCAGCGACCATTCGTACCACTCGCTGCTGCGCTGCCAGTCGTCGGTCCAGAACAGGATGACGCGCAGGGCATCGTTCAACTTGCCGCGCCGGACGCTGGCGCGAACTGCAACACGATAATTGGCCTCCGCTGTCAGCTGCGGCTTGGTGAGGATCGGCCAGGCCTCGACCTTGCCGAGGTCTTCGAGAGCCGCCTCCACGGTCGCGTAGCTGCGCTGTTCTTCCTGGCCCGCTTCCTTGACGATGTAACGGTTGCTAACACTGTGAAACGACAGTTGCCGCCGCAGCGTCAGGTTCACGACATCATTGTCGAACCAGTAACGCCGCTCGCGAAACACGGCAGCCTGCAGATCGAAATCGAGCGACGCGCCATCGGTGAGCGCCTGGCGCATGTCATCGCTTAACGGATACTGGACATCCGCATGCAGCAAATAGACGTCGCTGCTGATATTGATGAACGCGGAGCGCACCTCGAACTGACCGTCGAGCGCGTCCGCCCACAGGGGCGCCGCCGGGACGATTGCGAGCAACGCCCAAAGGCTGACAGACAAGCGAACCCGGAACGGCCGCGTCGCCACCGATTTCAACCCAATCACGAATGTTGCGCCTTCGCTACTTTGGTGAGCCCAGCATAATAAAAACCGTCGGTTTGTGCTTCGTTTCCAGGCAACAATTGCATGCCGCACTGCAGCAACACGGCGTCTTTGGGTGTGACCCCTAAATTTGCCGGGGCAATTCCCGCGGCCAGCGGCTCGGCCGCCAGAAATGCCTGCACGACCGACTCATTTTCGCGTTTCGACACTGAGCAGGTCACGTACAGAAGGCGGCCTCCCGGGCGCAGCAATTTGAAGCACTGTTGCAGCAAACGCGTCTGCAGTGCAGCAAAAGCTGCAGCATCGCTTGGCCGGCGCAGCAGCCTGATGTCAGGGTGGCGCCGCATGACTCCGGTGGCCGAACACGGCGCGTCGAGCAAAACGCGGTCGTAAGTGTCGGGCTGAGCCCAGTCCGCATCGGCCGGCAGGCCGGTACCCAGGTCCGCCTGGACACACCGGGCCTCGCGGCCAAGCCGCAGGAAATTGTCGCGCATCATCGCCACCCGCGCGCCGTCCATATCGATGGCAGTCAGAGCCAGTTTGCCGCCGACGAGTTCCAGCAACTGGCCACTCTTGCCACCCGGCGCCGCGCAGGCATCCAGAACCGTCTGACCCGGCGCGAGATCGAGCAGCGGCCCGGCCAGTTGCGCACCCGCGTCCTGGACCGAAACCCGGCCTTCGGCGAAGCCGGGCAAACTCGCGACCGGCGCTGGGTGCTCGAGCACGACCGCGCTGGCGTAGCCGTCCAGGGTCCGGCCGACCCGGCCCGTGGCCGCCAGTTCGGCGATGTATTGCTCCGCGCTGACGCGGCTGACATCCACGCGCAGCGTCATCGGCGGATGCTCGTTGCCGGCCGACAACACGCGCGCGGCCTGCCCGGCACCCCAGTCCTGCAGCAATTCTTCGTAGTACCAGCGCGGCACGGCGTGCGCCGCGGCCGGATCGCGGTCGACTTCGGCTAACAAGCGCGCCTGCTCTGTGACAAAACGCCGCAGCACGGCGTTGACCAGTCCGGCGGCGCGCGGCTGTTGCAACACGCGCGCCGCATCGACCGCGAGATGCACGCTGACTTCAGGCGCGCCGCGCGAGTAAACGACCTGGTGTGCCGCTGCCACCAGCAGTGCATGCAGCTGCGGTGCCATTTCCGCCGCCGGCCGGTTGAGCAGGGGCGCTATGGCGGGCGCCAGGCGCAGGTACCAGCGCAGGCTGCCAAGGGCGATGGCGCGCACCGCAGATCGATCCGGCCCGCTCGCAATCTCGGCCAGCGCCGCATCGGCGGAGCGGCCTTCGCTGATCACGGCATCCACGGCGCGGGCGGCCGCCGCCAGGGTGGTCGCGCCTGGCGCCGCCGACTGGCGTTGCCCTTTGCCGCCGCTGGTCATGACGGGTCGCCTAACACGCAGGCCACGACCGGGTCGCCGCGCTGGAACTCCTGGGCGTCCAGGGCTCGGCGCCCGCTGCGCTGCAGGCGCAGCAGGGCCAGCACGCCCCGGCCACACAGCACGGCGATCCCGGCCCTGCCGGCCTGTGGCAGCGGCGCCGGGATGGTGACCGTACCTAACACCGTACCGGCAGGCAGCCGGCGCGCACGAGCGTCCGCAACGGCGGCCGCGAACACAGCATCCTCCAGCGCCAGCGCCGCATGGATGCGCAGCTGCTCGCCGCGCAGGCTTGTTTCAGCGATTGGCCACATCACCAGCCCGCGCACCTGGCGCTCGATGATCGCGGCATCCTGGCTGAAATCGATGCGCGCCTCGCTGCGTTCGATCTTGCGCGCATAACAGGTGCCAGCCGCGGGCTGCGGCACGGCCGTCAGCGTGGCCGCCGCGAGCCCATCCAGCGTCTCGACAATCAGCCCCGAGCCTAACAACGACAGCGCGGCATGCAGGTCCGCGGCGTCCATGTCGCGGCTGAGCATCAGCTCCCGGGTCAACAGGATCGGCCCGGTGTCGAGGCCCGCATCCATCTGCATGATGGTCACGCCGCTGAGCGCATCGCCCGCCATGATGGCGCGCTGGATCGGCGCGGCGCCGCGCCAGCGCGGCAGCAACGAGGCGTGAATGTTGACGCATCCCAGCCGCGGTATCGCGAGCACCGCCGGCGGCAGCATCAGGCCGTAGGCGACCACGACCACGACGTCCGGCCGCCAGGCGACAAGTTGCTCGCGTCCTTCGTCGCTGCGCAGCGACTGCGGCTGCGCGATTGGCAGCTGTGCGGCGAGCGCGAGTTCCTTGACCGGACTCGCGCTCAGCTGGCGGCCGCGCCCCGCCGGGCGATCGGGCTGGGTCAACACGCCGACCACCGCATGGCGTGACGCCAGGATCGCGCGCAGCGGCGCCACCGCGAACTCCGGCGTGCCCGCGAACGCCACGCGCAAACGATTATTCACGAGCTAACAAAAATCAGATGACGGGCGTGCGAATGCGCGCCGCTGCGACCGTGCGGTTACCGGCGCGTTCTTTGCGATCTTTCTCGAGCTTCTTGCGGATGCGCTCGCGCTTGATATCAGACAGATAGTCGACGAACAGTTTGCCCTCGAGATGGTCCATTTCATGCTGCAGGCAGATCGACACCAGGCCCTCGAGGCGCATCTCGAACGCGGTTCCATCGACCTTGCGGGCGCACACCGTGATGGTTTCGGCACGCTGCACTTCTTCGAAAATTCCCGGTACCGACAGGCAGCCTTCCTCGTTCATCCATACGCCCTCGCGGGCGATGATTTCCGGGTTGATGAATACCAGGGGCTCGCTACGGTCCTTGGACACGTCCATCACGACCAGGCGCTGGTGCACGTCCACCTGGGACGCTGCCAGGCCGATGCCCGGCGCTTCGTACATGGTCTGGAACATGTCTTCGACCAGTTTTCTGAGACGTGCGTCAAATACCGTGACCGGAACGGCCCGGGTCCGCAGCCTGGGATCAGGAAATTCGAGGATAGATAGTGTCGACATGGCGTACCACTAAACGTAGTTCGTGTATTTGACGCGAAATTGCTGCTAATGTTCGGTTTCAGCTCAAGTTTGCGCCCCCTCGGGGGGTGCCGGGAGGTCGCTGGCACACCCGTGAAGAACCGCACATTGTGGCGCTTCATCAGTGCAGCTTGAGGCTCAAGGGATTATAACAGTGTCCGAGCGGTGCCGTTGGGCCCGCATGGAGTCGCAAATGCTTTTCAATCAAGGGCTTGCGCAATTTTACCTTTCGCACCGCAAGGTCGCGATGGTTTGTCTTTGCGCGAGCATGTTGACCCTCGCCAGCTGCGCTGGCGGTAACCGTAACGGCGATGCAACGGACGGCACAGCCGTCGCGAGCGCACCTGCCGAAGCTGACTCGGATTCCGAGCTAACAGCGACCGACGTCGCGGCCGCCAAGGCCGGCACGGAAACGCAGAGCCCTGCGCCCGTCCCGGTCAGCACCTTGCGCGACGGCGTCAAGCCGGAGGCACCGGCAAGCTATACGGTGCAGCGCGGCGACACGCTGTGGGACCTCGCCAACCTGTTTCTCAAGGACCCGTGGTTGTGGCCGGAGATCTGGCACATCAACCCGCAGGTCGAGAATCCGCACCTGATCTATCCGGGCGATGTCCTGGCGCTGGGTTACGGAGCTAACGGCGCACCACAGATCACGCTGGCGCAGAGCGGCGCCGCACGCCTCGACCCGCGCCTGCGGACCACGACACTGGACGGCGCGATTGCCACCATTCCCTATGCGGCGATCGCCGCATTCCTGGAACGACCGACGGTGCTGTCCAAGGACCAGCTGCGCAAGGCGCCGCGGGTGTTAGGATTCCGCGATGGCCACATGATCGGCGGCTCAGGCAACGAGGCCTACGTGAAGGGCCTTGTCAACGGCACCGAGCGCAGCCGCTACAACATCTACCGCGTCGGCGACCGCATCGTCGATCCGGATGACGGCGACGTGTTAGGTTTCATGGGCGCCTATACCGCCACGGCGGTGGTAATGACTCCGGGCAAGACCGCCAAGGTCATGCTGGAAGACACGGCCCGCGAAACCCTGCAGGACGATCCGCTGATCGCTGCCGACAGCGACGTGCCGCTCAATTTCCTGCCACGCGCGCCCGGCAAGATGATTGCCGGCGAGATCATCGCCGTGTTCGATGGCACCGAACTGATTGGTCAGTACCGCATCGTTGCCATCAATCGCGGGCGCCGCCAGGGCGTCGAGCTCGGGCATATCATGGCGGTCGACACGCGCGGTGAAGAGGTTGCGGACAACACCCGCAAGGTTCTCGGCCTGCACGTCAAGAGTTCGATGGCGCCGAAGATCAAGCTGCCTAACGAACGCGCCGGCTCGGTGATGATCTTCAAGGTTTATGACCGCATGAGCTACGGGCTTACGGTCAGCGTCACCAGCCCGCTGCGAATCGGCGACAAGGTACGCACGCCTTAGGGCCTGTTAACGCTATGAACGGCGCAGCGACGCATTTCAGCTGCACCAGGCCACTTTTGCGCGGCCTGACGGCCGGGCGAGTTGCGTATGCTGCGCGGCGTCATGGACGCAGCATTGTTTCGCGCCGCTCTCGGCAGGCTTCCGCGGCTGACAGGCGCGCAGGTCAGAAATTCAATTGCGGAAGCCGGCTCGCTGGAATCACTGGCGGCGCTGCCGCTCGGCAAACTGTCCGGGCTGGGGTGGCCGTCCGGCGCCGTGGCGGCACTGCGCAGTCTCGACGCTGAGTTGCCAGCGTCCGATCTGGCCAGCTGCCAGCGCCATTCGCTGCGGCTGCTGGCCGCTGGCGAACCAGGCTATCCGGACACGTTGCTGGAAATCGATTCGGCCCCACCGCTGCTCTACGTCCGCGGCCAGGTGGCGGCGCTCTCCCTGCCCCAGCTCGCGATCGTCGGCAGCCGCAACCCAACTGGCGCCGGTCGCGCCAGCGCGCGCGAGTTTGCCGAACATTTCGCCCGCACCGGGCTCACCATCACCAGCGGCCTCGCGTCAGGTATCGACAGCGCCGCGCACGAAGGCGCACTGGCGGCAGACAGCGCCACGATCGCCGTCTGCGCCACGGGACTCGACAGCGTCTACCCCGAATCTAACAAACAGCTCGCGGACCGGATCGTGGCAAACGGCGCGCTGGTGTCGGAATTTCCGCCCGGGACCCCGCCCAGGCCTGAGAACTTCCCACAGCGCAATCGCCTGATCAGCGGGCTGTCGATCGGCGTGCTGGTGGTCGAGGCAGCGCGCCGCAGCGGTTCCCTGATCACCGCGCGTTGCGCCGGCGACCAGGGCCGCGACGTCTTTGCGATTCCGGGTTCGATCCACAGCCCCCAATCGCACGGTTGTCATCAACTTATTCGGGCCGGAGCGAAACTCGTGGAAAGCGCCCAGGACGTGCTGGAAGAACTGCGAATACCAATTCAAAATCAACTACTTATGCCGGTCAAAAGCGCTTCCGCAAAGCTTGGATCCGGCCTGGTGGCGATGGACAAGGACTTCGAAATCCTGTTACATGCGCTTGGCTTCGCACCCGCGAGTCTTGATCAGCTCGTCGCCCGCACCGGTCTTGCCACTGGGCCGGTGGCCTCGATTTTGCTGATGCTCGAGCTTCAAGGGGAGATCGAAGTCGCTCCAGGCGGCCGGTATCGGCGTCTGGCTAATAAAGGACCGGGGTAAATGGACGGCAGCGTTCTCGACATACTGATTTACGTCTTCGACCACTACATGCTCGAAGACCAGCCGGACGTACCCGAGCGGGACGAACTGGCCCAGGACCTGACCCGCGCCGGCTTTGCCAGTGACAACGTCGAGCGCGCGCTCGACTGGCTGGCGGACCTCGCGGGCGACCGCGACCGTCCGTCCATAGACGTCAGCGAGCGCTCGCTGCGCGTCTTCAGTGAATCTGAAAGCATGCGACTCGACGCCGAGGCGCGCGGCTGCCTGCTGACGCTGGAGCGCAGCGGCATCCTCTCGCCGCTGCAGCGCGAAATCGTGGTGGAACGCCTGCTCGCGCTCGAGGTCGAGGAACTCGGTATCGATCAGGTGAAGTGGGTCGCACTGATGGTGCTGTCCAGCCAGCCGGGCCAGGAAATGGCCTGTGCACGCATGGAAGATATCGTGTTTGAAGACCTGTCCCGGTCCCTGCATTGACGCTTGTTAGCATGCGCGCTCCGCGCGCAGCGATGTGTGACACCGCGGCCCGTCCGCGGTGTTCTGTTTATGGATATAGAGAATACGACCCGATGGAAATGGCCCGTTAGAAATGGCTGAAAATCTCGTTATCGTCGAATCGCCGGCCAAGGCGAAGACCATCAAAAAGTACCTCGGCAAGGACTTCGAAGTCCTCGCGTCTTATGGCCACGTGCGCGACCTGGTGCCGAAGGAAGGCGCGGTAAATCCCGACGCGCATTTCGCGATGAAATACGACGTCATCGAGCGCAACGAAAAGCACGTCGAAGCGATCGCGCGGGCGCTGAAGAAAGCCGGCGTCCTGTATCTCGCCACCGACCCGGATCGCGAGGGCGAGGCGATTTCCTGGCACCTGCATGAATTGCTGAAGGAGCGCGGCGCACTCAAGGACAAGACCGTGCATCGCGTCGCGTTCTATGAAATCACCCGCAACGCGATCCGGCAGGCGATTCAGGAGCCGCGCGAACTGTCGCTGGACCTGGTGAATGCGCAACAGGCGCGCCGCGCACTGGACTACCTGGTCGGCTTTCATCTGTCGCCACTGCTGTGGAAAAAGGTGCGCCGCGGGCTGTCCGCGGGCCGCGTGCAGAGCCCGGCGCTGCGCATGATCTGCGAGCGCGAAGCGGAAATCGACGCGTTCGTGCCGCAGGAATACTGGACGCTGGAAGCTGAAGGCGAACACACCGCGCAGCGTTTCCCGCTCAAGCTGACCGAATACAACGGCGTGCGGGTCGAGCAGTTCAGCTTCGTCAACCAGGACAGCGCCGCGCAGGTCGAAGCTAACATCCTGGCGGCCAGCGGCGCCGGCGAGATCATCCGCGGTGTCGTGGAACAGGCGGCGCACCCGGACCTGGCGCCGCCCGGCACGCTCAGGGTACTGGCCATCGACCGCAAGCAGCGGCGCCGCAATCCGTCGCCGCCGTTTACCACCTCAACCCTGCAGCAGGAAGCCGCGCGCAAACTCGGGTTCTCCGCGCAACGGACCATGCGCCTGGCGCAGCAGTTATATGAAGGTGTCGACTACGGCGAGGGCGCGATCGGTCTCATCACCTACATGCGCACCGATTCGGTGAACATGGCTAACGAAGCGATTGCCGAGATCCGCCAGGTTGCCGGCAAGCTCTATGGCCCGGAGTCGGTGGCTCCGGAGCCGCGCATCTACAAGACCAAGTCGCGCAATGCACAGGAAGCCCATGAAGCGGTGCGCCCGACCTCGGCCGCCCTCGCGCCACAACTCCTCGAAGGCCGCATCGACGCCGACCAGCACCGGCTGTACGCGCTGATCTGGAAACGCGCCGTGGCCTCGCAGATGGCGCACGCCGTGTACGACACCGTGGCGGTCGATCTGTTAGCCGGGCCGGACGGCCCGCAGCGCCATGTGCTGCGCGCCAACGGCTCGACAATGCTCAAGCCAGGCTACATCGCCGTGTACCAGGAGAGCCAGGACGACGGCAAGGAAGACGATACCGATCATGTGCTGCCGCCGATGAACGAAGGCGACATGGTTGCGCTGACCAACCTGCATGCCGATCAGCACTTCACCGAGCCGCCGCCGCGTTTCTCGGAAGCGTCGCTGGTCAAGGCGCTGGAAGAACACGGCATCGGCCGGCCGTCGACCTACGCGACCATCATTTCGACGCTGCGCGATCGCGAATACGTGACCATCGACAACCGGCGCTTTTTCCCGACCGACATCGGCAAGATCGTCAACGGCTTCCTGTCCAAGCATTTCCACCGTTACGTCGAGTACGGCTTCACGGCCGCGCTCGAGGACGAACTGGACGCCGTATCGCGCGGCGAGGAACACTGGACCCTGCCGCTGGAAAAGTTCTGGAAGCCTTTCAGCGACCTGGTCGAGTACACGGAAAAGAACGTATCGCGCGATGAAGTGGCGCAGGCGCGCGAACTCGGCACCGATCCGGCAAGCGGCAAGCCGGTCACCGTGCGCATGGGGCGCTTCGGGCCGTTTGTGCAGATCGGCACGCGCGATGATGTCGACAAGCCAAAATTCGCCGGGCTCAGGCCCGGGCAGAAGATGGACAGCATTTCCTACGAGCAGGCAATGGAGCTGTTCAAGCTGCCGCGCAAGCTGGGAGTCACGGCCGAGGACGAGGTCATCGAAGCTAACATCGGGCGCTTCGGTCCCTACGTCAAGTATGGCGCCAAGTACGCTTCGCTTAAGGAAGATGACCCGTACACGATCACGCTCGAACGCGCGCTTGAAGTCATCCGCCTCAAGAAAGAGGTGGACGCAAATCGCCTGATCCAGGATTTTGGCGTCGACAATATCCAGGTCCTGAACGGCCGCTACGGGCCTTACGTCACCGACAAGACGCGCAATGCGCGCATGCCCAAGGACCGCGACCCCAAGTCGCTGACACTCGATGAATGCCGCGCGCTGTTAGCTGCTGCGCCGTTGCGCGGTGGCAAGGGCCGCAGTCGCTGGGGCGCCAAGAAGGCCGCTCCTGCTGCTGCCGCGCCGGACGCCGCAGAGGCCGGCGCGAAAAAAGCGCCGCGCAAGTCCAGGGCCAGGGCGAAAGCAAAGACCAAAGCGAAAAAGAAGACTGCCTGAGCCACGCTGACACGGATCCGGGGGCAGAGTGAAATACCGTCATGCTTTTCACGCCGGCAACTTCGCCGACGTGCACAAGCACGTCACATTGCTGGCTTGCCTCGAAGCCCTGACGCGCAAGGACAAGGGTTTTCTGTACGCGGAGACCCACGCCGGCGCCGGCCTCTATGACCTGCGCGCGCCTGCCGCAAGCCTCGGCGACGAGGCGGCCGGCGGCATCGGTCGCCTGGATGCCAGCGCCAGCGCGCGCGCCGCCGCCGCCAACAGTCTGTTAGGGCGGTACCTGGACCTGGTAAGCCGTTGCCGCAAGGAAACCGGCGACCGTGTGACCTACCCGGGGTCGCCCTGGATCGCGCTGTCGCAATTGCGGGCCCAGGACCGCGCTGCGCTGTTTGAAATCGACGCCGCGGACTGCGCGGCGCTGGACCGCACGCTGCATGGGCAGGCCTCGCTCAGGGTCACGCAGGCGGATGGCTATCGCTCGTTACGCGCACTGCTGCCGCCGCTGGAACGGCGCGCGCTGGTGCTGATCGACCCGCCCTACGAAAGTGCCGATGATGACCGCCGCCAGGTATGCGCAACGCTGGCCGACTCCCTGGTGCGCTTTGCCACCGGCGTCTATCTGGTGTGGTACCCGATGAAGCTCGCGGCGGAACGCGACCGCTGGTTACGGCAGCTCGCGAACGTGTGCAAGGCCGCGCAACCTAACAGACGCGAGTGGCTGAGCTCCGAGCTGTGGGTGCACGCGCTCGATAGCCGAGCATCGCTGGCCGGTTCCGGCATGTTCATCGTCAATCCGCCATTTCAGCTCGCCGAGACCCTGCGCACCGCCAACACCGCGCTGGCTGCGCAACTGGCTGGGCCGCACGGCGGCTGGAGCGTCGTCGACCGGCTCTAGTCGGATCCTTGTGGCATCATCCGGTCGTGGCAATCGCATCCACAATCGTCATCGCCGCGGTCGCGCTGCTGCATCTGTATTTCCTGGTGCTGGAGATGTTTCTCTGGGACAAACCTGCAGGGCTGCGTGCCTTTCGCCAGACTCTGGAAGCGGCGCAGGCCTCAAAGACGCTGGCTGCGAACCAGGGGCTCTATAACGGCTTTCTTGCCGCCGGGCTAATCTGGGGCCTGAGCCTTGGCGCCGCCGGCGATGCGATCAAGATATTCTTCCTGGGCTGCGTCGTGATCGCAGGCGTCTTCGGCGCAGTGACCGTCGGGCGCCGGATCCTGTTCATCCAGGCGTTGCCGGCCGCGGTTGGATTGATGTTGGTCGCATTCACCTGATCCCGGAGAACCTTCATGGGCATGTACATCGATGGATTTGTGCTTCCAGTCCCAAAAAAAAATCGCGCCAGGTACCTGCGCATGGCACGCCTTGGCTGCAAGGTCTGGCTGGAGAACGGGGCGCTCGGTTACTGTGAATCTATCGGCGACGATACGCCGCCCGGCAAAGTCACTTCGTTTCCTCGCAGCGTCAAACTCAAAGCTAACGAAGTGGTGTGGTTTTCCTGGATCCTGTACCGCTCGCGCAAGCATCGGGACAGGGTAAATGCCAAGGTCATGAAAGATCCACGGCTCGCGGCCTTTATGAACCCAAAGGCCATGCCTTTTGACGGCAAGCGCATGATTTGGGGTGGCTTCAAGGTCGCTATCAAGGCCTGACGGCGCTTGCGCCTCAGCGCCGCAGGCGAATTCGCTGGCTGATTTCCGCGGCGACTATGTTCACGTCCGCCGTGCCCCGGGCTAGCACCGCGATCGCGCCGCCCGGTTGCGGCAACAACACGCCGCTCAGGCCGTTCTCATTGAACGTCTGCCGCGCGGCAAGCGACTCGCCGGGCATTGGCATCACGGTCACCGGACCGATATCTGTCTGGATCACGAGATGTGGTACCGCGCGACCGCGCAGCACACAGCTGTGGGCGTAAACAATCGGATGCGATGGCTCGAGCGCCACGCTGACACCGGACTGCCGCAGAACCTTGTCCAGCACGCCCTGCTCGACAATCGCCGTATTGTCCCAGCTGCCGCGCTCTTCAGGGCCCGACAGGTGCTGCACGACCTCGCCGGCCAGCGCTGTTCCCGACTGCGCCGGCCAGAACAGCGCTACCGCCACCACAGCTAACAAAATGCTGGCCGCCAGCGCCCAGCCGCGGCGCGAGGTCGGCTGCCGGCCGGTCGTTTGCACGATCACTGCGGGCGCACCGATACCGACCTGCGCAGCCGCTCCAGCGTCGAAGCCCGGTGGCGGCAACTGCATCGCCCGGCGAATACGCTCGTTCAGCGCCAGTGCTTGCACGCGAAACTCGCGGCACTGCGCGCAACCGGCCAGATGCGCCTCGAGCTCCGCTGTGCTCTCATCCGGTGCGGCGCCGATCGCCAGCCTGGCATCTTCACATATCATTCAGCGCCTCCCGGAGCTTGTCGCGCGCCCGAAACAACCTGGTCAGCACGGCTGCCTGGGTCAATCCCAGTTCCGAGGCAATTTCACTGGTCGAGAATCCACCTAAAACCTGCATGGTCAACGGCACCCGGTACTCATCTGTCAGGGCAGCGATCGCCCGCCGCAGTCCCAGCAATTCTTCATCGCCGCTCACGGCCAGCTCCGGCGATTCGTTAGCCACCAGCAGATCGACATCAGTCGTTTCAAATCGCTTGCGCTCGTAAAGCCGTGCATGTTCGCGCCGCACGATGGTGCAAAGCCACTGTCGCAGTGCGCTGGCATCCGTCAGCTCCGCCCGCGCTTTCCAGGCGCGCAGCATGGATTCCTGCACCACGTCGTCCGCGATCGCGCGGTCCCGGGCCAGCCACAGCGCAAATCTCAGCAACTGCGGGCGCAGCGCCTGCAGCTGCCGTTCGAAATCAGCGACTTTGGCCGTTTCCGGACCTCCCGCTATCATGTATAAGACCGTCCGGACCGTCTTTTTATTGCCATGGCGCAACTTTAACGTATGAGCGACCAATACGCCGTTTTCGGGCACCCGGTGGAACACAGCTGGTCGCCCTTCATTCATGGCCTGTTTGCCAAGCAGACCGGCCAGGACATGGCCTATCGCAAGCAGGACGTTGCGCCGGCGGACCTGGCGCAACGGGTCAACGCGTTCTTTACCATGGGTGGCCGGGGACTCAACCTCACAGCGCCGCACAAGAGCATGGGGGCGGTGATCGCCGATGAACTCACACCGCGTGCCGAAACCGCCAACGCGGTCAATACGCTCGCCTGGCAGAAGGATTCGAGTCGCGTCCTGGGAGATAACACCGATGGCGTTGGCCTGGTGCGCGACCTGCGCGACAACATCGGCCTGCAGCTCGCTGACAAGCGGATCCTGATCTGCGGCGCCGGTGGCGCGACCCGCGGCGTTCTGGCGCCATTGTTAGCCGAGCAGGTGCAGGAAGTTGTGATTGCCAATCGCAACGTCGGCCGTGCGCAGCTCCTGGCCGAGACTTTTCGTTCCCACGGATCAGTGCGCGGCTGCGGCTACGAAGACATCGCCGCCGGCCCGCCGTTCGATCTGGTAATCAACGCTACGTCTGCCGGCCTGCGCGGCGAACTGCCGCAGCTGCTGCCGACGGTGCTCGATGCGGAAACGATCTGCTATGACATGAGCTACAGCAAGACCCAGACGCTGTTCTGCGACTGGGCCATTGCGCGCGGCTGCCGCGACGTTTACCAGGGCTGGGGCCTGCTGGTCGAACAGGCGGCGGAGAGTTTCCTGCTGTGGCGCGGCGTGCGGCCCGAGACCGCGCCGGTGCTCGCGGTGCTGCTGGATCACAACTCCTAGCGCATCGTCACCAGCTCTTCGGCGCTGGTCGGATGGATCGCAACCGTGTCGTCAAAATCGCGCTTGGTTGCGCCCATGCGCACCGCGACCGCGAATCCCTGCAGCATTTCATCTGCGCCAACACCGATCGCATGCAGGCCGACGATCTTTTCATCCGGCCCGGTCACCACCAGTTTCATCTGCACCCGGACCTTGCGGCTCGTCATCGAGTGATACAGGGGCACGAACGAGGCCTGATAAGTCCTGACGTCCTGGCCAAGGGCGGCGCGCGCGGCCTCTTCGCTCAGCCCCACGGTGCCGATCGGCGGGTGACTGAAGATCACCGTCGGAATGTTCTCGTAGTCGAGATGCCGGCCTGCCATGCCGCCGAATTCCCGGTCGGACAGCCGGCGGCCGGCGGCAATCGCGACCGGCGTCAACAACGCGCGCCCGGTGACGTCGCCGATGGCATAGATCCCGGGCACGCGGGTTTCCTGGTACTTGTCCACGGCGAGCGCGCCGTGCTCGTCGCCTGCCAGGCCGGC
>DAIQQI010000257.1:0-4791 GCA_036786925.1 Steroidobacteraceae bacterium | reverse complement strand
CGCGCCTACCGGGCCTGGGTTGAATTGCCAACCGGCGCGGCGCCCCTTCCTGCGACCGCTGCTGGTGAGTCCTGCCTGCATGTCGCCGCAACTCCAGCGGAAGAGGTGGCCGGCGCACTCAGCTGGGCCCATCGCAAGCTCGAGCAAGATGCCGCGGCGCGGGTACTGGTCGTCGTACCGGAAGGCAAGGGCTACGAACCTGCGCTGCAGCGCGCCCTGTCGGCGTCGTTCCGGCTCGATGCGGGTCGTGACGAGGCCATTTTTCTTGATCGGCAACGACGCCTCGTGGATGCGTCGCCCGTGCGCCAGCAGTTGTTCCTGCTGCGCCTGCTGGCCGGAGCGCTGCCGGTCGCGGAGTGTTGCGCCGGCCTGCGCGATGGCGGCGCCACACTGGCGGAGCAGGTGGCGCGCGCGCAATTGGCGCAGTTGCTGGCAACGCAGGCGAACGGCGATGTCGACCTGGCGCGCATTGCAGCCTTGCTGCGCACCGGGGCTGGCAAGACCCTCGAGGCTTCGCAGCAGTGGCTTGAGCTGCTGGCGCCCGCACACGCGGCGCTGGTTGCTAACAAGTCCCAGGGTGGCAACTGGCCGGACCGGCTGGCAGCCGCCAGCAAGTTATTGCCTGTCACGTGGAGCGCCGACAACCCGGACCAGGCCTACGGTCTGCAACAGGCCTGGCAGGAACTGCTGGTCGAGTGCAACCAGCTGGCAGCGACCGGCAGTGCCGACTCGCTGCCACGGGCGCTGGCCTTGTTAGGCGCGCGTGCGGCCAGGTCGCCACGGCCCGAGCGGCGCTCCGACAGCCGCCTGCATGTCGCGCGCTCGAACCAGGACCCGATCCTTCAATACGACGGCATCTGGGTCTGCGGACTCGCAGCGGCGCAGTGGCCACTGGCGCCGCAGGCCGATCCGTGGGTACCGAAGCCGTTACAGACGGAAGCCGGCATTCCCGCGGCGACGGCTGCGGGTCGCCTGCAGGAAGCGCGCAGCGAGCTGGCAGCCTGGCGCCGCGCAACGACTGACCTGCATTTGAGTTATCCCGCACTGCTGGACGAGCACGGCGCCAGTGTCAGTCCGCTGCTCATCGAGCTGGGTCTCCCGCAGACGGCGGCAGAGGCAGCGGCGCCGGCGCGACGCAGCCGTGCGGCCCAGGTACGGGCCGCGGCGCCACGGCTGACGGCATTCGCAGATGATTTTTACGTGCGCCGCATCCAGGGCGAGATCCGCGGCGGCGCGCCGGCCCTGAACCTTTTCAACGAATGCGCGTTTCGCGGCTCGGCGCAAATGCGCCTGGCCTTGGCGCAGAAAGACGATGCAGTGCCGGGAATCGAAGCGCTGCAAAGCGGGTCGCTGCTGCACCTCGCGCTGCAGCGGGTCTGGGAGCGGCTTGGCGGGTCCGCGGGCCTCGCGCAGATACCGGAGGCGGGCACGCAGGATTTCGTGGCGGAGGTCGTTGCGGACCTGGTGCGCGAGCAGTTGGCAAAGGGCGAAAATTTCGCGGCGGCACGCCGTGCTGCGCTCGCTGTCGAACAGCGGCGGCTGACGGAGCGGGTCGCGTCTTTGTTGACGGCGGAACGCAAACGCGGCGCCTTCGCGATCGAGCGCCTGGAAGAGGCGCTGCCGCTGACCCTGGATGACGTTAAATTCCAGGTAAGACTCGATCGCGTGGATCGCATCGGCGAGCAGAGGCTGGTAATCGATTACAAGACCGGGAAATCCGGCAACCCGCGCTGGTCGGATGATCCGCCACGGGAAATTCAATTGCTCATCTACCGCGAAGCGTTGTTAGCTGCGGGCAAACCGGTGGCGGGCCTGCTGACCTGGCACCTGTTGTCGCGGAAGATCAGTGCCGGCGGCGCCGTCGCGCCCGAACTGGCGCTGGCGCCGCCGTTAGCACCGCGGAAAGCGACAACGGACTGGCCGGCCGCGGCGGTGGGCTGGAGCGGCCTGGTGCTGGGACTTGCACAGCGGCTTTGGCAGGGCGACGCCAGGCTGCAACCCTTGCAGGGCGCCTGCGACTACTGTGACCTGCGGGGTTTGTGCCGGCGCGATGAACGGCTGGGATTGGCTGGCGCGGATGACAACGGCAGCGCTGACGGCGAACAAAGAGGAACTGACGGTGACGATGCCGGATGACAGCGACGTACGCCGCGAAGCGGTCGAGTCCGCGGACTCGATCCTGTTGCGCGCGCCGGCGGGCAGCGGCAAGACCACCGTGCTGGTGCAACGCCTGCTCGCGCTGCTGACCAGGGTCAGCAGGCCCGAGCAGGTCCTGGCAATCACTTTTACGCGCAAGGCCGCCGCTGAAATGCGTGAACGGGTACTGAGCGCACTCGCGTACGCGAGTGGCGCGCAAGCCGTACCGGACACGGCCAACGACAGCCTGTGCCAGACGATAGCGCTGGCACGCGATACGCTGCGCCACTCCAGCCAGCAGGGCTGGGATCTCATGCAGAACCCCGCGCAATTGCGTATCCAGACCATCGAGTCACTGAATCACTGGATTGCCGCGCAATTACCGGCGAGTGCCGGCACCGGGGACGGCGATATCGTCGAACAGCCGATGGGCCTGTACCGCGATGCTGCGCGCCAGGCGCTGGAGCAGGCGGCCCAGGATGCGGAGCGGCGCGAGCACCTCGCGCGCTTGCTGCAACTGGTCGACAACCGCTGGAATTCCCTGGAAGACGAATTGGCCGAATTGCTGACACAGCGACATCGCTGGTGGCGGCACCTGACCACGATGTCCTTCGATCAACAGTGCGCGGAAGTAGCGGACTGCCTGCAGCGGTTGTCGGTCGCGACCCAGGAGCAGGCGCAGCGAGCGCTGGGCGGAGATTTTCTGGAACGTGCCGCGCTTGTGCTGCGGGACACCGCGCGCGAGCGCATCGCGCTCGGCGACCAGGATCCGGACTGGAGGGCGTGGTGCGACCCGCAGCCCCTGCAAGCGCGCCCCGGGATGTTACCGCTGTGGCGTTTGTTAGGCCGCTATTTCCTGACCGGGAATGACACGTTGCGCAGCGCGTTTCGCGCAGCCAACGGCCTGCCGCTCGTGACCGACCGGCACAAGGGCCTGGTCAAGGAGCTGGCGGACCAGCTGAAACTGCTGCCAGGCGCGCGCGAATTGCTGGTGCGCCTGAAGGAGCTCCCGCACGCGGAGCTCGCGGCGGAAAGTCGCAGCGCGCTGCTGGCCCTGCGTGCCGTGCTGCCGCTGGCGGCGGCGGCGCTGGAAGAACTGATGGCCGCCCAGGGCCTGCGCGATCTGATCGCAGTCGGTGGTCGTGCGCGCGCAGCATTGGTCAGCGATTTCGAACCCACGGAGTTCGCGCTGCGTCTCGGAGAATCGTTGCAGCACATTCTCGTGGATGAGTACCAGGACACGTCCATGGATCAATTCGAGTTGCTGCAGAAGCTGACACAAGGATGGGCGAGCGGTGATGGCCGCAGCGTTTTGCTGGTTGGCGATCCGATGCAGTCGATCTATGGCTTTCGTGATGCCGAGGTCGCGCTGTTCCTGCGCGCCCGCCATGGCGGGCTGAACAAGTATCTGCAATTCAAATACCTGGAGCTGCGGCGCAATTTCCGCAGCCAGGCGGCCATCGTCGATTTCGTGAACCGCAGCTTCGCGCCCCTGATGCCGGATCGCGATGATTTGCAGGCCGGCCAGGCGGCCTACACGGACGCAGTGGCAACGCGCAGCGGCGGCGCGCCCGGCCTGGTACGCTTTCATTTGTTAGCCGGCAAAGCCGGCCAGGTCGCGCGCGAACTCGAGGCGCAGCGGATTCTGGCGCTGGTTGCGGAAATCCGCCGCGCGTCGCCCCAGGGCAGCATTGCGGTCCTGACCCAGACGCGCAACAACGTCGCCGGACTCACCGAACTGCTGCGCGAGCACGGCTGGCCGGCGCGCGGCGTCAAGATGGTCGCGCTGGCGGACCTGCCGGCGATCCAGGACCTGAATTCGCTGGCACAGGCGCTGCTCGACCCGATGGACCGGATTGCCTGGCTGGCGGTCTTGCGGGCGCCATGGTGCGCTGCCTCGCTGGACGCGCTCGAAGAGTTGGCGCGGTCCGCTGGCGATGGCGCCATTGCGACCGTGCTGCAGCGTTGCGTCGATGAACGCGCCTGGCCTTCTGGATCCGGTTCACAGCTACCGCTGGCCGCGGCCAATCTGTTAGCAGGACTCGCGGCGGTTGCGCGTGACGGGATCGCCGCGACGGTCGCTAATACCTGGGGCAATCTCGGCGGACCCGCCTGCCTGGGAACAGCTGCCGACCTGCGCGACGCCGAAAACTACCTCGACCGCCTGGCTCTTGCGGCCGCCAGCCGCGACTGGCGCGGCCGCCACTCGCTGCAGTTGCTCACTCAGGACCTGTATGCGGAGGCGGGCCCGGACACGAAGCTGGAAATCCTGCCGATACACCAGGCCAAAGGGCTGGAATATGATCACGTGATCCTCACGGGACTTGCGACGACCTGGAGGAATGAAACCCAGCGCTTGTTAGCATGGCGGGAATTGCCCGCCGAGGGTACCGCACCGTCCAAACTTGTGTTAGCCGCAAGACCGGACGCGGCGGCCGTCGAGACCGACGGTGTCTACGCGTTCCTTGCGAAGCTGGCGCGTGAGCGCGCGGCGCAGGAAAGGCTGCGGCTCATGTACGTCGCGGCGACGCGTGCGCGCGAGTCCTTGCACTGGGTCGCATGTCTGACGAGGGATGCTGCCGGCGAGTGGCAGGCACCATCGGCAAACTCGACCTTGCGCCTGCTGTGGCCGGTGCTCGCCGAGCGGTTCCGCGG
>DAIQQI010000256.1:0-4796 GCA_036786925.1 Steroidobacteraceae bacterium | reverse complement strand
CGCGAGTTCCGCGGCCTGGGCACGCTCACGCAGCCGCGGCACCGCGTCGCGGGCACGTTCCATCAACGAGGCGTACTCGGCGTTCACACCCGCAAGAGTCCAAGTCTTGCCGTTCCAGGTCAAGAAATAACGCGCGCCCGCAGCTGAGTTGCGCGCGTGGCGGAGGCATAATGCGGTCCGTGGCCATGAAACCCAGAATTGCAGTGCTCGGCAGTGGCTCGGCCCGCCCGGAGTTGCCGCCGCACTTTTTCGAGCGAGCAGATGCGGAACCGTGGGCAGCGCTGGTCCGGTTGTCGGCGTTTGCGCGCACCCCCTACGAACGTCTGGTCGTTGATGTCGGTTATGTTGATGCCGCCCAGAAAGCTGCGCCGATGGCGGATGCGATCTTCATCAACTCATTTGCCGACTACGGCATCGATGCGATGCGCACCGTGCTCGCGATTCCGGTCGTCGGCGCGGGCGAAGCCGCCCTGCTGGAAGCGGCGCGCCAGGCCGGGCGCTTTGCCATCGTCACCGTCTGGCCGGAATCCATGCGTTTTCTTTACGACGAGCGGCTGCGCGCGCTCGGGCTGGCGGAGCGCTGCGTGAGCATCGTCCATGTATCGCCGGAATCCGAACTCGCGAAACTCGGCGGCGACGACAGCGTCATGGAACGCATGTACCGCCATGAACCGACGGTGCTGGAACAATTGCGCGAGGCCTGCAGCCGCGCGGTTGCCAGCGATGGCGCCGAGTGCATTGTGTTAGGTTGCACCTGCATGGCGCCGATCGGCCCGGCGCTGGTCGCCGCCTGCGCCTTCCCGGTCCTGGAGAGCTCGCGCCTTGGCCTGGCAGCCAGCATCGCCGCTGCGGGCACGCAGCAGGGTCGCGGCGCGCCACGTTCCGATGGCACGCAACTGGTGACGCTCGTAGACGCCTGGGCCGGCGCCCAGGCGACCAATTCGATTATCCGTGAACCAGATTGTCCGGTATGTGACCAAGGAGCTGCAAATGACCCTACTGTTAGATCGCCGTAACCTCCTGTTGCTCGGAACCGCCGCCATCGGCTCGGCGGCGCTGGCGAAACCCGCGGCCAGGGCGGCGCCTGCGCTCAAATTCCCGATTCGTATCTCCGGCAATGAAAACCCGTACGGTCCCGGCCCGATGGCCCGCGCCGCCATGGCCGCCAACACCGATGAAGCCTGCCGCTACGCCGGCCGCCAGTACTCCGAGCTGGTGGAAAAACTCCAGCAGCGCGAACGGGTCGGCAAGGGCCAGATCGTGCTGGGTTCCGGTTCCGGTGAACTGCTGAACACGCTGGCAATCGCGTTTTGCGATCGCGGCGAAATGGTCTGCGGCTGGCCCACCTTCGAATTCATCATGGCCTACGCCACCAAGCTCGGCTGCGAGCTGCGCAAGGTACCGCTGGATGCGAACCTGGCGCACGACCTGCCGGCGATGGCGGCCGCCGCCAGCGCCAACACGTCGCTGATCTACGTCTGCAACCCTAACAACCCGACCGGCACGGTGATCGATGGCGCCAGCCTGCGGCAGTTCTGCCGGGAGCAATCGCAGCGCGCGCTGGTGGTGGTCGACGAGGCGTACCTGGACCTGGTCGACGCCGGCGCCACGGAGAGCATGGTGGACCTGGTTCGCGAAGGCGCCAACGTGGTCATACTGCGCACCTTTTCCAAGATTCACGGCCTGGCCGGCATGCGGGTCGGCTACGCGGTCGCCCGGCCGGATGTCGCGGCGCGCCTGCGCCGCTATTCGACCACGATACCTAACACACTCGGACTGGCGGCCGCGGGCGCCAGCCTTGACGACACGCAATTCGTTGCCGCGACCCGCAATTCACTGCTGGCGGACCGCAAGAGACTCAGCACCATGCTCGACGAAATGGGGATCCGGTACGCCAAGCCCCAGGGCAATTTCATATTCACCAGGGTCGGCATGCCGTCGGCGGATTTTTCCAGGGCCATGCAGGCCGAGAAGATCGAGGTCAGCCGGCCGTTCGATTTGTTTCCCGACTGGAACCGCATCACGATCGGCACCAGCGCCGAGATGGACTACGTTTTGCCGGTCCTGCGGCGCATAATTCGCGCATGAGAAACCCGAGACTCGCGCCTCTTGCAGGCGCCTTGCTGGCATTCTTGTTAGCTGCCGGCGCCAACGCTGCCGGTACCGAAATCCTGACCGCGGAACGAATGTGGGGCCTGCAAAGGCTCGGCGACCCGGCGCTGTCGCCCGACGGGCGGATCGCGGTCGTGCCCGTGACGCGCTATGACATCAAGGAGAACAAGGGCTTTACCGATCTGTGGATGCTGCCGCTGGATGGCGGCGCCGCCCGGCCATTGACGACCGATGCGGCGGCGGATACCTCACCGGTGTTTTCGCCCGACGGCACGCGGATCGCGTTCGTCTCCAAGCGCGGTGACGACAAGGAGTCGCAAATCTATGTGATCGCGGTGGACGGCGGTGAGGCGCGCCGCGTTACCAACGTGCCAACCGGCGCGGATACGCCGAAATGGTTCCCGGACGGCAAGCGCATCGCGTTTGTCAGCAGCATCTGGACCGATCTGGCGTTGTGGCCCGATCAGGACAAGCGCAAGAAGGAGCGCGAAGACAGCAAGGTGCAGGCGAAACTCTGGAACCGCGCACCGATTGCACACTGGGATCACTGGCTTGACGACCGCGAACCGCACATATTCGCCATCGCGGTGGATTCGGTCGCCGGCAGCACGCCGGAGCCGGTGGCGATCACGCGCCTGTCAGGTCATTCATTATCACGCTCGAGCTACGACGATGAATCCTATGCCATCGCACCGGACGGCGAGGAAATCGCGTTCGTCGTCAATATCGACACCGCCGGCAACGACCCCAGCTTCGACATCTTCACCATCCCGACCTGCGGCTGCAAGCCGGCGCGCAATATCACAGAAGCTAACAAAGCGAACGACCTGACGCCCAGCTACAGCCCCAATGGCCGCTGGCTCGCCTACGTGCGCCAGAGCATCAAGGGCTTCTACGCCGACCGCCGCCGGCTGACGCTGGTCAATCGCACGGATGGCGCACTGCGCGACCTGAGCGGCTCCTGGGACCGTTCCGCCGACGGACTCAAATGGCTGCCGGATTCCAGTGCTTTGTTAGGTTCGATCGACGACGCCGCCACCTCGCGCATCTGGCGTTTTGACGTCGGCAGCGACAAGCCGCGCGCGCTGACGACCAATCCAGGTTTCTCGGGGCTTGCTATCGGCCAGGCGCCGAAGACGAAGTCACCGCGCGTCGTCGCGATCCGCCAGAGTTTCGATGAGCCGCCGACACTGGTCGAGCTGACGCTGGCGAACGGCAGCGTCCGCACGCTCAGCCATTTCAATGATGTTGCGCTGGGTTCGCTGAAACTCGGCAAGTTCGAAAGTGTGACCTACGCCGGTGCACGCGGCGACCCGATCCAGATGTGGGTGGTTTATCCGCCGGATTTCGATCCGAACAGGAAATATCCGGTCTACATGCTGCTGCATGGCGGCCCGCATAACGGCATGCCCAATGCGGTGCAATGGCGCTGGAACGCACATGTGTTCGCGGGCTGGGGCTACATCGTGACCTGGCACAACTTCCATGGCTCCAGCGGTTTCGGCCAGGAGTTCGGCGATTCGATCAATCCGGACAGCATCACCCTGCCTTACGAAGACACCATCAAGGCGGCGGAATGGCTGATGGCCAAGCCCTTCGTCGATCGTGATCGCATGGTGGCGGGCGGCGGCAGTTATGGCGGATTTCTCGCCAGCACTTTGTTAGGCCGGCCACATCCCTTCAAGGCGCTGGTCGCGCATGCGGCGGTCTACAACGGGTTCACGCAGATCGCCGCGGACTACGGCGCGGGAAAAGACCGCTTTTTCGAGTTCTGGGAGAAGCCCGGGGAATTTGCCCGCTACTCGCCGCACACCAGCGCGGGCAATTTCAACACACCGACGCTGATCATTATCGGCGAGTTCGACCAGCGCGTGCCGCTCAATCACGGCATCGAGCTTTTCAACACTTTGCAGAAGCGCAGCGTTCCGTCCCGGCTGCTGTATTTCCCCGATGAGAACCACTGGATACTGAAACCGCAGAATTCCCTGTTCTGGTATCAGACCAAGAAAGACTGGCTGGAAAAATACGCCCCCGCAGGAGCCCGCTGATGCAACGCCGTGAATTCTTTGCCTCGACCTCGGCGCTTGCCGCCACCACGTTAGCCGGGAGCCACGCCCTGGCGGCTGCGAAGGCCAGCAAGCCGCTCAGCCTCCTGATCCTCGGTGGCACGCGTTTCATTGGCGTGCACATGACTCAGCTGGCGCTGGCACGCGGCCACAAGATCACGTTCTTCAATCGCGGCCGTACCAAGACGGACCTGTTTCCGCAGATCGAGCGCATCAAGGGCGACCGCAACGACGCGCTGGACGGGCTCAAGGATCGCAAATTTGACGCCGTGATCGACAATTCGGGTTACGTCCCACGCCACGTCAGGCTCGCGGCGGAGCTGCTGCTGCCTAACGTACCGCGCTACGTGTTCGTGTCTTCGATTTCCGTCTATCCGGATTTTTCGGTGCCGCGCGGCGAGGATTCAGTCGTCGGCAAGCTGGCGGACGAGACGATCGAGAAAGTTGACGGTGAATCCTATGGTCCGCTGAAGGCGCTGTGCGAGCAGGCTGCGATCAAGGTCTACGGCGACAGGGCCACGGTGCTGCGCCCGGGCCTGATCGTCGGGCCGGACGATAACACCGACCGCTTCACCTACTGGCCCGCGCGCGCCGCGCGCGGCGGCGAAATCGCGGCGC
>DAIQQI010000255.1:0-4834 GCA_036786925.1 Steroidobacteraceae bacterium | reverse complement strand
TCGACGACGCCAGGGCGCTCGCCGAGGCCGGTGCGGACATGGTGCTGCTGGAATGCGTGCCTAACGAACTGGGCCAGCGGGTCACCGAGGCGCTGTCGGTGCCGGTGATCGGCATCGGTGCGGGACCCGCGGTCGATGGCCAGATCCTGGTCCTGTACGACGTGCTCGACATCACCATTGGCCGCAAGCCGCGTTTCGTGCGCAATTTCATGGACGGCGCGGCTAACAACCTGGATGCCATCCGGCGCTATGTGCAGGCGGTGAAATCCCGCGACTATCCCGGCCCGGAACACGGCTTCAGCTAGCCAATGCAGGTCTCCCACAGCATTGCCGAGGTGCGCCGGCTGGTGGCCGCCTGGCGCGCCGCCGGCGAGCGCATTGCCTTCGTGCCGACGATGGGCAACCTGCACGCCGGACACATCAGCCTGATCGAACTCGCCGCGCAGCATGGCGACCGTTTCGTCGCAAGCATTTTTGTCAATCCCATGCAGTTCGGGCCTAACGAGGATTTCAATCATTACCCGCGCACGCCAACGCGCGATGAGACCATGCTGAGCGCGGCGGGCTGCGACCTGATGTTCATGCCGGAAGTTGCCGAGATTTATCCGAACGGCCACGAGTTCGCGACGCGCGTGGAAGTGCCGACACTCTCCGATCTGCTGTGCGGGGAGTTCCGTCCCGGGCATTTCCAGGGCGTCGCCACCATCGTCGCGAAGCTGTTCAACATCGTGACGCCGGACGTGGCGGTGTTCGGGCAGAAGGATTTCCAGCAGCTCACGGTGATCCGGCACATGGCCGCCGACCTTTGCATGCCGGTCGAGATTATCGGCGCGCCGACGGTGCGCGAGCCCGATGGACTCGCGATGAGTTCGCGCAACCAGTACCTCACGGACGAGGAGCGCCAGCGCGCGCCGGCCATTTATCGCGCGATGCAGGAGGCCGCGAACGCATTGCGCGACGGGCAGCGGGACTTGCGGGCGCTGGAGGCCCGGGGTCGTGATGCCTTGTTGGGCGCCGGATTCAAGGTCGAATATTTTGCGATACGCCGCTGCGCCGACCTGCTGAATCCGGGTCCTGCAGACCGCGATCTCGTAGTGCTGGTGGCAGCGCGGATCGGCAAAGCGCGCCTGATCGACAATCAGACGGTGGTCGGTCCCTGAGCGGCTGCGGCCCGTTGCTGCTGCCGCAGCGCCCAGGCCACGTGTTCGCGTACCAGCTCTGACGCATCGTCTGCGCGCGCGCTCAACGCCGCCAGGATCCCAGGTTTGTTAGGTGCGTTGCCGAGTGCCACCGCGATGTTGCGCAGCCAGCGCTCATAGCCGATGCGATGAATCGCCGAGCCTGCCATGCGCGCGGCGAATTCCGCGGCCGTCCAGCCGAACAACTCGACCAGCGTGGCGCTGTCGAGACGGTGGCGCACCTTGAAATCCGGGTGCGTCGCGGCGCGCGCAAACTTGTTCCACGGGCACACCAGCTGGCAATCATCGCAACCATAAATGCGGTTGCCGAGGGCGCTGCGAAATTCCTCGGGTATCGATCCCTGCAGCTCGATGGTGAGATAGGAAATGCAGCGCCTTGCATCGAGCTTGCCGGGCGCGACGATGGCGCCGGTGGGGCAGGCGGGGATACAGGCCGTGCAGCTGCCGCAGTGCGCGCCCGCGGGTTCGTCAACGGGCAGCGGCAGGTCGGTATAGATCTCACCGAGAAAAAACCACGAGCCGGCATCGCGGGCAATCAGGTTGGTGTGTTTGCCGATCCAGCCGAGCCCGGCATTGCGGGCCAGCGGCTTCTCCAGCACCGGCGCGCTGTCGACAAAGACGCGGTGACCGAAGGGGCCGGCATCGGCGGCGAGCCGCGCGGCGAGTTTCTGCAGGCCCTGGCGCAGCGTCTTGTGGTAATCGCGGCCTAACGCGTAGCGCGACACATAGGCCTGCTCCTTGTTAGCCAGCACGTCGTTAGCCGGTTGCGCCTCGCCCGGCCAGTAGTCCATGCGCACGCTGATGACGCGCAACGTGCCCGGCAGCAGCTCGGCCGGCCGGCTGCGCTTCGCGCCGTGGCGGGACATGTAGTCCATCTCGCCATGCATGCCGGCCGCCAGCCACTCCTGCAGCGCCTGCTCGTCCTCGGTCAGCACGATATCCGCGACACCCACGGCCGAAAATCCGAGCTCCCGGGCGTAATCGTCCAGGCGCGCGCGCAGCAGCATGAGGTCGGCGGGTGTCACGAGCGGCAGTATAATGAGCGAATGTCATTGCCAGCGGCCGTCTACTCCACCGCCCAGGTGCGCGCGCTCGACCGCCAGGCCATCGACCGGCAGGGCATTCCAGGCTATGTGCTGATGGAGCGGGCCGCCGCAGCCAGTCTGCGCCTGTTGCTTGCCCGGTATCCGGCGGCGCGCCGGGTCGTCGTCGTCTGCGGCGGGGGTAACAACGGCGGTGACGGCTATGTGTTAGCCCGGCTGGCGCGGGCCGCGTCGCTGGAGGTCGTGGTGCTGGCCGCGGTTGCTCCCGACAAGCTGCAGGGCGATGCGCGCCACGCGTTCACCGACTGGCTGGCAGCCGGCGGCAGCGTCGCGGCATTTGACGCCGCTGCGTTGCGCGATGCCGACCTGCTGGTCGATGCGCTGTGTGGCACCGGGTTGAGCGCCGACCTGCGCGCGGATGCGCGCGGCGTCGTGACGGCAATCAACGCCGCCGGCCGGCCGGTGCTGTCGCTCGATGTGCCCTCGGGACTCTGCAGCGACACCGGTCGCGTGTTAGGCGCGGCCGTGAATGCCGATGCGACCATCACGTTTGTCGGGCTGAAGCAGGGCTTGTTTCTCGGGGCCGGACCGCGGCAGCGCGGTGCGCTGTCTTTCGATGATCTCAACATCGTGGCGCCCGGCGACGCCGGGTTTGCGCCGGTGCTGCAGCGCCTGATGCGCAGCGATCTCGACGTCGTGCGGACACACCGGCCGCGCGATGCGCACAAGGGCCTGTTTGGCCAGGTGCTGGTGGTCGGCGGTGGCAACGGCATGCCGGGCGCCGCGGCGCTGGCGGCGCGCGCGGCGCTGCGCGTCGGGGCGGGCCGAGTGCGGGTTGCCTGCGCGCCCGGCAGCGTGGCCGCCATCGCCGGCAATACCGCCGAGGCGATGGTGCAGCCGATCAACGCGGCCTCGGATCTGGATGGCTGCTTCGCCGCCGCCGACACGGTTTTGTTAGGACCGGGCCTCGGCCAGGATGCCTGGGCGCGCGCCTGCTGGAGCCGCGCGCTGGCGCTGTGCCGGGAACGGCAGATCCCGCTGGTCATCGATGCGGACGGCCTCAATTTGTTAGCCGACGAGGGCGCCGAGCCGTGCGCCTGGGTGTTGACGCCGCATCCGGGAGAGGCGGCGCGCCTCGCGCAGATCAGCAATGCCAAGGTGCAGGACGATCGCCTCGGCACGCTCAAGCGGCTGACCGACAGGTATGGCGGCATCGTGGTGCTGAAGGGCGCCTGCACGCTGCTCGGCGCCAGGGGGCGCACTCCCGCGGTGTGTGACGCGGGCAATCCCGGCATGGCGACCGCCGGCATGGGCGACGTACTGGCAGGTGCGATCGCCGGATTGCTGGCGCAGCTGCGCGATCCGTGGCTCGCAGCACGGGCGGCGGTGCTGGCGCACGCGCTGGCTGGGGACGCCGCAGCGCAGGCGGGTGGCGAGCGCGGCCTGATCGCCAGCGACGTCATCGAGGCACTGCGCGCGCAAGTGAATCCCTGATGCCGGCCAGCGTGCGCAACTGGCGGTTGCCGACCGCCGGGCACACCGCCGGCCTCGCCGGCCGTTTTGCCACGGCCTGGCGTGCGGTGCTGGCCGCGGGTCCGCGGCACCCCGATCGCGCCTGGCGCGTCGCGCTCAGCGGTGAGCTGGGAGCGGGCAAGACAACCTGGGTGCGGGGGTTCGTGGCGGCGTTCGGCGTCGACGCGCCGGTAGCGAGTCCCAGTTATGCGCTGGTGCAGACCTTCGAGGCCGGTCAGCAGCTCATTTTGCATGCGGACTTCTACCGGTTGCAGGACGCCGCGGAACTCGATGCGCTGGGACTGGACGACTTTGATCGGGCCAACGTGCTGTGGCTGATCGAGTGGCCGGAGCACGGCGCCGGGCGGCTCGGCGCCTGCGACTTGCAGCTCAGCCTGGCCATCGAAGCCGGGGCGCATACCCTGCAGGCCCGCGCCGGCACCGAGGATGGCACCCGCTGGCTCAGTCAGGTTTTAGATTAGATTTCTATCTTTCTAATTTTGTTGAAGTTTTTGTAGCCGACGGCTAAAGTCATGTCCGCAATGATCAGCGGCGCAGCTCGAATCGGGCCTGGTTGGGCGTTCGGCGTTCTATCGCTGGTCGCCTCCTGTGCGTCGGCTGCCACTCTGCAGCGGGCCGAGCTGCAGCAAGTCGGCGCGGTTACCACGCTCAGTCTGCAGCTCGACAGCAAGCCACAAGCCAGGGTCTTCACACTCGCCAAGCCGCAACGCGCGGTCGTGGACCTGAAAGGTTTCCGCGGCGGATCCGGGCTGCGCTTGCCCGAAGGCGCCGGCGTGGTGTCCGCGATGCGAAGCGGGCCGCTCGCGGGCCGGCAGGGACTGCGCCTGGTGCTGGAGCTGGATGGCAAGGTACAGGCGCCCAGACAACGTTACCTGGCGCCGGGCGCGGGCCAGGGACATCGCCTGCTTATCGAGCTGACCGCCACCGGTGCCGTGGCGGCGCGCGCGCCGGCACCCGCATCGGCACCGTCACCTAACAGCGCGCGCAGCAGTCTGCCGGTCCGCGCCGAACATGCGCCGGCGGAAACCGGTCGCGACATCATCGTGGCGGTCGACGCCG
>DAIQQI010000034.1:2240-15688 GCA_036786925.1 Steroidobacteraceae bacterium | reverse complement strand
CCGTCCGTGACCGGCGATCGATATTCGCCTGGCGAGACCCTGGGCTAACAAACCGTCCGGGGAGCCTCCTTACTTCCACGCCCCGAAAAAATACCAGCGCACGCCCTTTGCCAGCTTCCCGACACTCGCATCAATCGTCGTATTTCTTCCCGTCGCCGCCGCCGGATCGCTGACTGACGGAATCGCATGCTCGAAGAACCGCGTCCCATCGAATCCCGCCGCCCGGCACAGTTCGCGCGGATCCTGGTCGCGATAGGGCTTGTAGAACGGCTCGTTGTTGTAGAAAGAATCCCAGTCGAGATAGAACTGGTCGAACGGCTCGAGCGATCTGTTAGGTGGCAACTCCATGTGCAGCATCAGGCCGCCGGGCCGCAGCACGCGGTGCGCCTCGCGAAACACGCCGGCGATGTCGCGGCGCGGCAGTTCGTGCAGGAACATCGAGGAGAAGACCACGTCGAAACTGGCGTCGGCGAACTTGAGCGCGGTCGCATTCATCTGGTGCAAGTGAATCGCGCGTTTTTGCGCGCGGGCGCGCGCCAGTGCATAGCGCAGGCAGGGCGCCGCCACATCGATGCCATGGACTTCGGCCTGCGGGAATATATCTTTCCATGCGCCGGTGTTGTGTCCGATGGTGCAGCCAAGATCCAGGATCTGCCGCGGCTGAAAATCCCGAAACTGCGCACGCACGTAACTGGCAATCGACAGGCCGATGTCGTCGAGATTGCGGCCCATCAGGCCCATCGCCGTCACCTGCAGCCGGTTGTCATACACGGCGCCGGCGGTCAGGTCATCGGGACCTTCATCGCGGGTGTAACTGCCCGGCATCAGATGGATATCAATCGCACTGACGGAGCGTGGGATCGCTAACGCTGGATCCAGGGTCAGGCTGCCGAGCGGTTGCTCGCGTGCCAGTTCCGCGGCACGTTCGGCCAGGGCATCGCGCTGGCGCTCGATCGGCGCACACACGCTCTGATACACCATGTCCTGGGCGGTCACCCGCAGCGCCGAGTAGAAATGAAATGCCTCGAGCGAGCGCGCCAGCCGATGCACGTCTTCGCCATTGCGCGCGCCCCGCTGCTTGCGCGCGGGCACATCATGCACAAAACTCTGGCGCAGGCCGGCCGCCAGTTCATGGGAAACCAGCCGCCGCAGCTCGGTCACGAAGTGCGCGCGGCCGCGCTCATCCGGGGTTCGCTTCAGGCGCAGGGAATGCAGCAGATCGCTCACCGCCTGAGTTTACCGCGAACCGCCGTGGACTCCGGGCCGCCACGCAATGGATTGGAAACCTTTGGCCATCCGTTGGCCCTGCTACCCTTGCTAGGATCAGCGCATCAAGGGGGTGCCGCATTGCCATGCAGAGACGCGATTTTGTTGCCAGCGCGCTGGCGTCTTCGGCCGGAATTGCGCTCTCACAACAGACCGTGGCAGCGTCGATGAGCGCCCGGCACTGGGACATGATCATTGTGGGTGCCGGCACGGCGGGCCTCCCGGCCGCGATCTTCGCCTCGCGCCGCGGTGCGCGGGTGCTGCTCATTGACAGCGCCGACAAGGTCGGTGGCACGCTGAACCTCGCCAACGGCCAGATTGCCGCGGCGGGCTCGCGCACCCAGGCAGCCAGGGGGATCATCGACAGCCCGGACCGGCACTATGACGACATCATGCGCATCACGCGCGGACTCGCCAATCCGGACATCGTGCGGTTGACCGTCGATCGCGCACCGCTGACCATCAACTGGCTGTTAGACAACGGTCTCGAGCCGTTGCCCGGCCATCCGGTTACCGGAGATGCGCCGGGCCGGCCCGCCTACTCGGTCGCGCGTTATCTCTGGGGCAAGAATGAAGGTCGCGACATTCTCCGGGTCGTGGAGCGCGAGCTGGCACCCGAGCTTGCCAGCGGCAGGGTCGTCACCCAGCTCAATTCCAAAGTTGTCAGCCTGCTGCACGATCGCAAGGGCGCGATTACCGGCGTGCGTGCGAACACAGGACTGGGCGAACGTGAATTTCACGGCCGCCACATTCTGCTGACCACCGGCGGCTATGCGATGAACCCCGAGGCGTTCTTCCGGCATTGCGGCTATCCGGCCTATGCGGCGAGTTCATATCCGACTGCGCTGGGCGAAGGCCTGGATCTCGCCACCGCTGTCGGTGCGCAACTGCGTGGCCGCGAGCTGCATCGCGCCGGCACCGGCTCGATCATGACGGCGGCGCAGTTTCCGGCGAAGGTTTACAAGCGTTTCATCACCGCGCCGCAGGAACGCCTGCCGTGGGAAATCTGGGTCGACGCGCAGGGCCGGCGCTTCTTTCGCGAGGATGACCCCGGCACATGGCGGCGCGAACATGCCCTGCTCAAGTTGCCGGACCTGCGCTATGCGATCGTTTTCGATCAGGTCATATTCGACGAGTCGCCGGTGGGTGTGCCGGGTTTCAGCCGCACGCAAATGCGTGAACATTTCAACAGCCATCCGATGTTCGCGCAGGCGGACAGCCTCGCGGACCTTGCCGCGAAGATCAAAGTTGATGCCGCCGGGCTCGCGGCCACCGTGCGCGACTATAACGCCACGGTGGATTCCTGGACCGATCCGCTGTTAGGTCGCGAATACATGCCGCGACGCATCGAGAAACCGCCGTTCTACGGTGTGATCCACATGGGGCATTCCGCGACCTCGTCCACGGGCCTGGTGGTCGACAGTCAGCTGCGGGTGCTGGGCGCGGACGGCAAGCCGATCACAAACCTGTACGCCGCCGGCGAAGTGCTGGGCAGCGGCGTCACGCTCGGCGATGCCTTCACGCCGGGCATGATGCTGACTCCGGCGCTGACGCTGGGCCACTGGCTGGGCGCAACACTGCCACTGGGCAAGAGGGCCGGATGAAAGCATTGGGATGGATTGCCGGGGTTACAGGTGCCGTCGTGTTAGCTGTCGTGGTGACACTGACCAGCGGCGCGTTGACACTCAGCCTGCCGGAGCTCGAAGCGCGCTACAAGCTGCCAGATTCGAAATTCGTCGAAATCGGCGGCGTGCGCGTGCACTATGTCGACGAAGGCCAGGGCCCGGCGCTGGTGTTGCTGCATGCCTCGTTCATGAGCCTGCACAGCTGGGACGACCTCGCCGCACGGCTCAAGAGCCGCTATCGCGTGATCCGCTTCGATTCCATGACCAACGGCCTGACGGGCCCGGATCCGAACAACGACTACTCGCTGCAGCACAACGAACGCATCCTGGCGGCGCTGAGCGACAAGCTGGGCGTCCGTGAGTTCTTTTTGTTAGGTACCTCATCGGGAGGCACCGTCGCCTTTCGTTATGCGTCCGCGCACCCGGACCAGGTCAGGCGCCTGATACTCGTCAACAGCGCTGGCATGCCGCGCACCTCGGCCACGGACCCCAACCGCGCCCGCGGCACGCGGCTGCAGCAGTGGGTGCGCAGCTACTTCAAGTCGAAGCGCTACTGGCGCGAAAACCTCGCCAGTCAGTTTGGCGGCGGCGGCAAACCGCCGGAGGACCTGGTGCAGCGGGTCTACGACATGAACCGCCGCGACACACTGCGCACCGAGGGCGCGGCGATGATGAAGCAGTTCCAGACCGGCGACCCGGAAACGGTGCTGGGTCAGATCACGGCACCGACGCTCGTGCTGTGGGGCAAAGGCAATATCACGGTTGCGCACCTCGAAGGCGATGTATTCCAGCACTGGCTTTTCAACGCCCCGACGCTGCTGAAAAAATACGAGAAGGTCGGCCACTATTTTTACCTGGAACAGCCGGAGCAGTTCGCCAGCGACGTGGATGCATTCCTGACGGGCCAATGGGACAATAGACTGCTGCGCGTTACCCGCAGCACCGGCCTGGCGCCGCCCGCACCGGTGGAATCCGCCCGCAAAGACTGATTTTTCGAACGCAAGACCCCGACCTGACAAGGAGTTTACACATGACATTTCGCCCGATAGCAACCCTGATGAACGCGACCCTGATCGCATTCTCGCTGGCCCTGCCCGTCGCGGCGCAGGCACCGCCGGCGGCCCCCAAAGACGAAACCACCATCGCTATCGAAAAGGCACTGACGAGCGACATCCGGACGCCCGAAGAACGCGCCCGCGACGCCAACGAGCGCAAGCCAATTCAGACGCTGGGATTCTTCGGCCTGAAACCTAACATGACGGTGATCGAGCTGTTCCCCGGCGCCGGCTGGTACACCAAGATCCTCGGCCAGGTGCTGGCTGACAAGGGCAAGCTGTACATCACCGTCGGCCAGACACGCGCCGCCGCCAAATTGGCGGAATGGAAGCTGGACAAGGTCGTCGCGGTAGATTCCAAAATGACACTGGCGCCGTCCGGCCAGCCCGGCATCTTCCAGGCCGACGTCATGGAAATTCCGATTCGCGATGCTGACATGGTGCTGACGTTCCGCAACTACCACAACATGACGCCGGCCACGCGCGCGCTGCTCAACAAGCAGGTTTTTTTGGCGCTGAAGCCGGGTGGTGTTTACGGCGTCAACGATCACACCAAGCGTCACATGGAGCCTTACAACCCGGAAACCTGGCGCCGTTCTGATCCGGTCCAGGTCATCAAGGAAGTGCAGGCCGCCGGCTTTGTTTTCGAAGACTATTCGCCGCTGCACTATCGCCCGGATGATTCGTTGCAGTACGACAGCCAGCGCGAGTCCATCAAGGGTTTCAGCGATCGCTACACGCTGCGCTTTCGCAAGCCTTTGAAATAGCCGCGGCGCGACGACGGGCTGGCACCATGAATCGCCGCCTGCTCGTCGTTGCGTTGCTGGTATTTGTCGGGCTGTTGCTGCCGTTGTTGTTGCCCGAGGCGGTGCAAACCGCTGGCCGCTATGACCGCGCCGCGCTCGCCAACGGTGAATGGTGGCGCCTCATCAGCGCGCATTTCGTACATCTCGGACTGCGTCACACGCTGCTCAACGCGGCGGCCGCCGGCATCCTGGTGCTGTTATTTGGCGAGGCACTGAGCCCGGGGACCTGGCTGCTGGTGGTTGCGGTGAGCCTGGTCGCCATCGACGCCGGGCTGTGGTTTCTGTCACCGGGCATCCAGTGGTACGCCGGCGCGTCCGGCGTGCTGCATGGTGTCATCGCGGCCGGCGGCCTGGCGCTGGCGAGTCTGCGCGACTGGCGCGGCGGCGTTTTGCTGGCGTTGCTGACCAGCAAACTGATCTTTGAGCAATACACGTCCGGCGACCTCGGCTTCGCAGGCGGCCTGCCGGTGGTGCTGGATGCGCACCTTTACGGCGCGCTGGGCGGCGCCGGCGCGTTGTTAGGTATGCGCCTGGCAAGACGCTAGTCCGCCGAAACTAGTGTGCTGCGAGCGATTAATCCCGGTACTATGAAACCAAGCGTCACACAAGGAGAAGATCGATGGCAACGGTACTCGTCACTGGCAGCAGCAAGGGCATAGGCTTCGCGACCGCACTGGCGTTTGCGCGCGCAGGCCACAAGGTCGCGGCGGGGATGCGCAATCCGGCCGGCGCTCCCGAGCTTGCGAAAATTGCCAGCCGGGAAAAACTGCCGATCACCGTGTACACCATGGATGTCGACGCGGATGCGTCGGTACGCGACGCGGTGGCCCGCGTCAGTGCGGAACTCGGCCCCATCGACGTGCTCATCAATAACGCCGGCATCGATCGGATGGGCTCCATCGAGGAACTCCCGCTCGCCGAGCACCGCGCCGTCATGGAGACCAACTACTTCGGAATCATTCGCTGCATCCAGGCGGTGATGCCGGCAATGCGGCGGCGCCGCAGCGGCTGCATCATCAACGTGGCGTCCGTGGCGGGTCACATCGCGATGGCGCCGATGTCCGCGTACACGGCGTCCAAGTTCGCGGTCGAGGCGCTGAGTGAATGCCTGGCCCAGGAGGCCAAGCCGTTCAATGTCCGCGTTGCGATCGTCGAGCCCGGCATTATCGACACGGCCATGGCCACGCACATCGGTGTCGCCCAGGGCCCGTCGCCTTATCCGCAGCAGCTGCGCGTCGCCGCCATGTTTCGCGGCGTACTCAAGACGCCGGTGCCGCCCAGCGTGGTCGGCGAAAAGATTCTCGACATCGTCACCAGCGGCACCTGGCAATTGCGCCATCCGGTGGGTCCGGATTCGGAACCGTTTCTTGCCTGGCGCAAGTCCATGACCGATGCCGAATGGGTCGCCTGGGGCGCGCTCGACAATGATGCCTGGTACGAACGCGTCAAGGCGGATTTCGGGATCGACGCGCGCTCGGCGTGACCGCCGGATTTTTGCGGCCGGCACTACTCGGCATTGGCCTGTTAGCAATGTCGGGTCATGCGTATTCCGCGGACGTGAAGTTGTCTCCTCAGGCACTCGATCTGCTGCGCGCGGAAATGCGCGAAGTATCCGCAGGCGTGCAGGCCATGGCATTGTCGATTGCTTCGGCCGATTGGCGCGCGATCCAGGACACCAGCGCCAGGATCCGCGCCAGTTACATCATGGAAAAGCAGCTCACGCCCGCGCAGGCACGGGAATTGGAAACTGTTCTGCCGCCGCGCTTCAAGGCACTGGATGCGGAATTTCATGACAGGGCGGGCAAGCTCGGCGCGGCCGCAGCCGCCCACAATGCGAAACTCGTTGTCGCCCAATATTCACGCATGTTGGAAAGCTGCACCAACTGTCATGCGGCGTTTGCGAGCTCCCGCTTTCCGAATTTTTCACCCGGAAACGTTAAGACTCCTCGGCGCTGAGCACAGTCGCAACACTGAGGCGGGCTGGCCTACCTGGCGGCGGCGCCGATGCTGCGAAACAGCTTTGGATCAAAGCGACTGTCATCCTCGAGGGCGCGGAACAGCTTGTCGACATCAGGCCGGTGCCTGGTGTCGCTGCCGGAATCCGCCGTGAGCAGCACCATCGCCATCGCCGCCTGCTCCGCCGACGCGTAGTCCGGGAACTCGCCGCGCTGCGCCGCCGCCACCAGCGAATCGAGCATCGCCTTCGACTGCGCAGCCGAGAAATTCATTCCGGCAATTTCGCCGCTGCCCGCAGCTAACACACGCCGCAGGTCCTGCTGCGCGATCGCAAGCTGTTGAGGATTATTCAGCGACTTCTGCCACTGGCGCGTCGCAGCGCGCAGCTGCTGCGCGATCGGTTTCCTGGCGCCGTCGAACGTCGCGATCAGCACGCGCAGCGCGCTGTCATCGAAACGCAGGCTGCCTGGCGCAAGGTCGTCAGTCTGCGGCCCGGCCCAGGCTTCGACACGCATCTGACGGTGGCATGCATAGCAGTTATAGACGGCGAATTCCGGCATGACGCCCTTGCCCTTGCCATGCGCATCAACCAGATCAAGGCGCACAGTGGCGGATTTGACCAGGCCGCGAAGCCAGGTGCGGCTGGCGCTGGCGGTGTTGCTATCGCGTCGATAGTGCTCGCGGCCCCCGCTGGTGCGCCAGATCTCCGTGAAGGTGTCGAGCTCGAAAGAAAGGCGCGGATGGCCGGCGGCCATCATGGTATGGCTGGCAAAGCGCGAACGACTGCCAAGGTGACAGCTCATGCAGACTTCGGCACGCATCTCGGGCCGCTCGAGTGCTGCCAGGCCACGTTGAATGTTTGAAGCATGCGACTTGTCGCTGCCAGAGTGATGCGGCGCGATCCAGCCTGACGCGGAGCCATGACAGGCCTCGCAACCGATGCCATCGTCGATCTGAAATTTTGGCCCGCGATCGGCCCGGGGCACGTAATCGGTATGGCAATCGAGGCAGACTTTCTCCTCGTAGGCGTCGCCGAGCCCGAGCCTTCTCGCGATGGCGCGCGACTTGGCGTTGCGCAGCGTCGCATAGGCCCTGGCGTGCGGATCGAAGTTGAGCCAGGTGATGTATTCGTTCTGCTGCACGCGCGTCGCAGCGAGCGGTTTCGCGGAACCGTGGCAGAAACTCTGCGCGCAGCTCGCGACGCCCAGTCTCTGCGCATGGACGACGCCGACCACCGCGCCGAACCCGGTCAAGCAAAGCATCCCGATCATCCAGCGCTTCATGGAGCCGCTCCCGTGAGGTCATCGACAAACCACGGCTGTCCTGCGCTATTCAGGTACATGCGCTGCATCTCCGGCAGCGTGAACGGGCGGGCGCCACGGCGCCCGAAAACCGCGACCTGGCCACCAGTTTCGTCTACCGCGCGGTCTCGTTCCAGCGGCCGGGACAGCGACAGCGCCGCGCCGCGTGTGACGTACTGGGCGATCAGTTCCGGCCTGGGCTCGGGCGCAAAGCCATAGAAATTGGGTTGCGACTCCGGGCTTGTCAGCTGCAGCACCTTGAGACCGCCGCTGCCGTCAGCGACGTAGGCGAACAGCGAGGCGTTGGTGGTCGCAACGATCACATCGCGCGCGTCGCGCAGCGCGCCGCCGGGGTTCCAGCGCTGATAGAGCCGGGGTTGGGTCGGCTTTTCCACGTCGATGATCGCCAGTCCCTCGGCGCCGCTGGCCACATAGGCGTAGGTGCGCGATACGAACAGCTTGCCCGCAAACTTCAGCGACACGCGCGCGCCGTCGACGAGGCGTGCCTTGCGTGGATCGGTGACGTCTATTACAGCAAGCCCATCACGGTCGGTAACAAACAAGTACCGGAACTGTTGCATGCTGGCGCGGGCGTCGTCCAGCGGGACGCTGGCGACCAGCCGCGGTTGCAGGGGGTTCGCCAGGTCGACAACGGCAATGCCGCGCGGCGTTGCGACATAGGCAAAATCTCCGGCCACAGTCACATGGCGCGCGCCGCTGAGCGCGCCTCCCGGATTCCAGGTCACTGCGCGCTTCAGGAAGTTATTGCGGAATTCGCCGTCCTGCAGGGTGTTGATGTCGACCAGTATCAGCCCTTCGACTGAATCACTGATGACCGCGTAGCTGTAGATCGCCTTGATCGGCTGCTCGAGATTGCGCGGTTGCCACTTCGCCGGCGCCACCGGTTGCGTGGTCGCAAGCGCGACGCAGGTTGCATTGCGTGATGGAATGGCCACACCCTGGCCGAGCGGCGAGAACGGCGCGGAAATTATCTTCTGACTGACACCTTTGTTAGCCACCGAGGCAACGTCGTACACCCGGAATCCGCGTGGCCCTTCCGCAGCGTACAGGTACTCGCCGCGCAATTGCACGCAGCCCGCAGGTCCCGCGCTGATGTCGACCGCATGCTGGAGTTTCCTGCCGCGGGACTGGTGCTGCTGCCACCACTGCGGATACGCGTAGCGTTGCAGATAACTGCCGATCACGGCCTGCGGCTCGTCCCACTCGGTGACCTGCACGGCGGCGATGCTGCGCTCGGTGCCCAGGTAGGCGTTGTAGCCGACGAAGTTGATGAACTGCGTTCCCTGTCCCAGGGTCTGCGCCAGGATTGCATTGTTGTCGCCGTTGCTGGCGAGATGGCAATCGCTGCAGGTCTTGGTTTCGACCTTGCGCTCGGTGTGTGGATAGTGCGCGTTCATCGCCTGCGAACTGTAGCCCGCGGACGAAACAGGTGGCTGCTGCACGTAGATCTTTTCGCGGTTGGCGTTAGTCGAGGAAAGCACCAGTGCCGATGACGAACGCACCGGCGCGATCTTGCCGCCGTCGATGGAGCCGCGGCGCCCGAGCATGAAGATCTCGTCGCGCGCTACCTGCGGATTGTAGGTCGCGAAATTGCGTGTCTCGCCGCCCTCATAGCGATGCCGGGCAGTTTTCCAGTTGGCCTCGATCGGCAGGTGACAGCCGCCGCAGCTGTTAGTCCAGGACGTATGGCAGGCATAGCATTCCATGTTGTCATCGCCGTGGGCGAGCATTGCACCGGGCGCGGATAAACCCCAGCGCTGCGATTCGGTATCGCGCGACATCAGCTTGGCGCGCGCAGCTTTCGGGTTGTAGTCCGGATCACCCGGCGTGACGCTGTGTTGCACCAGTTTCACGATCCATTCCAGCCGCGGATCCACCACGGAGCGCTGCAGCAGCCTGCCATCCAGCCATTCAAAGCGTTTGCGGCCATCGGGATTGCGCAGCGCCGCCAGGTTCAGGCCGTTAGGTCCCGCCGCCGGCCCGGAAGTCCGCAGCGTTGGCAGCGAGGTCGCCGTCCCGTGGCAATCCTTGCAGTCGATTTCCACCGCGGCACCGACCTCGCCATAGATATGGCCATTGCCATGACTGTCCTGTGCGAAATGGCAATCGACGCATTGCATGCCAACGTCGACATGCACCGATGACAAATGCACGGCCTTGGTAAATTTCCCGGGATCGTCGTTGGCGACTATATTGCCAATCGCATCGAGCAGATTGCCGCGACGATCGCGTTTGTATACTGCACGGAAGTTCCAGCCGTGGCCGTGATAGTCCGCGAACTGGGTGTCCCTGGCCTTCGGGTTGATGTCGGTCCAGACGTTTTTCAGGAACTCGAGATCGGCCCAGTTGCCGCGTGGTGCCGCTCCTTCCGGGTTGCGATCCAGCACGCTGCGCATCCGCCGCGCCGACGGAAACTGCTGTTGCTTCGGCCACATCAGCGGCGCATCGGATTCGTAGTCCCACATGGTGTAGCCGAGCATGCTGTTCATGAACATGTTCGGCTGGTGCATGTGGCACACCATGCACTGGCTGGTCGGGATGGCGCGGGTAAACGCATGTTGCAGCGGGTGACCTGGCTCATCGCGCGGGATTGTCGGATCAACGGTCTGCGTCGTGCCATTGTGTCCGAACGACGCATACGGCCCTGAGTGACGCGGATCGCGATCGTTAGCATAGACCACATGGCAGCTGCTGCAGCCCGAGGAACGATAGTCGCCCGGTTGGTCATTGGTGCCGAGGAACCACATCAAGGGATCATTGAGCCGCGTCTTGTGAATATTGAGAATCGGCACCGCAATGCGTGCACCAGTGCCCGGGCCGCGCGAGCTCTGCCGGATGTCCGGGCGTCCCGGCTCTTCGAGGCGTTGAATCTGCCCCGCCACATTCGGCAATGCGACCTCGGGAAAGGTGTTGAGGATGTTGCGGCCGCCGCGCTCGAATACCCGAAACACGTCAGCGGGCGCGAGGTTCTCCCAGCGCGGCAGAGGCGCGAGGGAGCTGACGATGCCACGTTTTTCAGCATCCTCGGCCGGGATCGGTGGGCCATGCAAAGTGGCCGCCGCGCCTTCACGCGTGTATGCCTCGCCGATGATCGCGCTCTTGAACGGCAGCAGTCCGTTGTTATACGCAGCGCCCTGCCAGAACATCGCGCTGGTCGCCATCAGGCTGCGTTCAGCGGCTTCCACGATTGGCAAGTGGCAGGATCCGCAAGTCTCGCGCGCGACCCGCAGGTCTCCGGGATTGATGAAGCGGATGAATTCGGGTGCTTCGCGATTCAGCAGTGTGTAGCTGCGCTCTGGCGTGGCGCTGTTAGTGCGTCCGGTCTCTGCATAGCCCCATTCGCGCGCGAAGCGCGGCAGCACATGAGCTGCATCCCGGACGCGCCGAAACTCGGGGTCGCTGTTGCGCGCGGCCATGACGAGCTGCTGCGGGCCGCCGAGCCAGAGTTGCCTGGCGTTGCCACCATGGCAGTCGGTGCAGCCGAGCACGACCGCCTTGCTCGCATGCATGGTCGCCTGCTCGGTTGCCGTGTGGCAGGACAGACAGCCGCGGCTCTTGTCGAGCGCCGCGCCAGCAGTCTGGTTTTCAGGTGCATTCGCCGCGAGCACGCCTGCGGCAACATAATCGCGAGATACCGGATGCGGCTTTTCACTGGCGTAGCTCATGGCGCTTGCGAACAGCAACAACAACAGCAACAGCAGGGCGAGGAAATGACGGATGTTAGCCATGGCTAGTACTGCAATACCAGGTTGCCGAGTACGGAATACGCGAGGTCGCCGCCATACAACGCCTTATAACCTGCGCCCGGGATCAGGATGGCAGCGGACAGCCGGGCGACGACATTCTGCGTTGCGAACGGTCGCCATGTGGCGGCGGCCGAGAGATCGAGCCCGATGCGCCGCTCGATGCCGGCCTGTGCCCGCGCGACTTCCAGCACCGACGTATCCACGAAGCCAAGTTCGTTGATGTTCATTGAAACCCGCAGCTGCGGCGTCAGGTCCAGGTCCGCGCCGATACCCAGCAGCGTGGTGCCGGGGTTGGTGAAATTTGACTGTCCGTATTCCCTGGACGCGCGCAGCGAGTTCAGCAGGCCGTTGCGTGCGGACAGTGCGACGCGCCCACCGCCGATCAACGGTACGGGCTGGCGGATCCAGAAACTGGTGTCAGCGCCGGCGAACAGGGGATTCTCGTTGATGGCGTCGAAGCCTGTGGAAACATCATCGAAGGGATTTGCGTCGGCACTGGCATACAGCAGCGAGGCGCGCACGCGGATCCAGCTGAAATCACGCGACAACTCGGCGGCAAGAAAACCCGCGCGGATGTCCTGCGCCAGGCTGGTGAACACGCCATGATCTTCACGTCCGAATGCCAGGTAGCCGCTGGCGGTCAGGTTCCAGCGCGCAAAATGGCCATCGCCGCTCACTCCGACATAGGTGACACGATAGTTGCGCGGCTGCGCGAGGCCCAGCGAGGCCGGCCGCTGCAACACGCCGTGATCGTCGTACTGCACACGATCACCTTCGCGATTGATGTTATGCGCGAGGGTCGCCTGCGTGGTGAAGGCCGGTCGCGGCCAATCCTGGACGTAGAAATTCGCGACGATCAGGTCATCCTTGCGCAGCGCCGCGAGTCCTCGCTGCGTGAAATCGTTGAGCCCGGTCGTCGCATCCTTGTCAAAGCGCCGGAACCAGCCGAGATTGTATTGATAGCGATTGTTATCGCGCGTACCAAAGAGCCGCAGGCCCAGCGGTGAATCGTTGAACAGGAAGCCACGGAAATCGGTGGTAAACGGCTGCACACCGATGCGCACTGCATCGAAGTCATAGTGCTCCGAGACGTTGCGCAAATGCTTGTCGAAGAACAATCCCTGGATACCTAACACGGCTTCAGTACGGCTGGTGCCGAAATCGGGATTCGCCTTGACGAGTCCCCGCTCGCGCGTCTGGACACGCGCAATATTGAAAACGGGAATGAAACGAAACTCGTAGTCCGGCGGCTTGAAGACTGTATCGCCCTTGTAGACGACGAGTTCCGCCAGCAGGGTCTGGGTCGCGATCCACTGCGCGCCTTCGCCGAAGACATCGAGGCTGCCCTGCCGCGCCGTCACCGGCCCGCCGACCGGTACCGGAAAACGCCGCGCCTCAACCAGCGTGTCAGATACGCCTGTCAGGCTGACAAACCAGTCCTCGCCAAACGCCGGCCGGTCGCCCTTGAGCCAGTTGTTGCCATGATAGGGATCCAGCAGGTTCTCGGGATAACCGAGTGCGGAAACGATTCGCCAGCGATCCGGGACGGGCACCGCGGCCGGCGTCGTGGCCGCTTCAGGCGGCGGCAGGCGCTGCGGGTCACAGGGCGTCGGTTCGAACGCGCCCGGCGTTGCGGTCGTGCTGCGACGATTGGGATCTGCGGGAACTTCAG
>DAIQQI010000034.1:0-2140 GCA_036786925.1 Steroidobacteraceae bacterium | reverse complement strand
CCGGCGCCTGCGAATTGAGTAGCAGCAGCGTCAGCAGTGCCAGGGCCAGTGGGCGACGGCATTCAGCGTCCATCGCAAACCCCGCTCGCGTTGCTGTCGAGGTAAGGCGCTGCGGGGCAACCCACATAGCGCAAGCGCGAACCTTGCGGCAACAGCCGATCGGCGCGCAGATCCGGCGGCGCATTGCCAATTCCGGCAGCGCCTGACTCATCAACGCCTAACAACGCGACCATGTCATCCTGGTCGACGCCATCGCCGGACACGCCCAGCGCGCCCACCAGCTGCCGGCCGCGGTAGATCGGCACGGAACCTGGAAAAATCTGCATGCCGTTTGCAACGGCGGCGATCGCGCCGGAATTCGCAAACGCGGTGTCGAAGCCGCCGACACCACTGCAATTCGCCGGCGCATCCGGGGCCGCTCCGAGCACGAAGGCGACATGCTGGATGATCGCGTTGTGCACCAGGTCAAGCTGCAGGCCGGTACTGAACGGACTCCAGCTGCTGAAATTGCGCGACAAAGGCGCGGCGGCGTTGCCATCGACACCATCCGGATAAAACGGCCGCGCCAGGTTGCCCAGCGCCCGTGCCGTGAACGCAACCTGCCCATCCGCAAGCGCTGCGGGCAGTGCGAGAAAACTGCGCAGTTGGGACACGTAGGCGCCGGGCGCCTGTCGGCCGCGCACGCTCAGGCCGCCGTTCAGAAACACTGCATCGGGTAGCGCACTGAGTGCCGCCGCCGCAGAGGCGGCGGAGAAGAACGCGGCACTACGCGCTTTCTGCACTGACACATCGATGCCGAACACCGGCGCATCGCGCGACCGGACGATGCCCAGGATCACGCCGGCGCTGTCAACCAGCGCGACGCTGACGCGCGCGGGCGTGCCGAGTGGCCGGCGAATCTGTGCCCGCGCACGATTCGCGACCCGCACAGCGCTGCGCAACACGGCCTGCGATTCGGCAATGCTCAGGGCGCCGCTCGTTTCGGTGCCAGCGCGTGGCCGATAGCGTTCGTTGTTAGCCGCATCGACCAGCACGAACGCGTCGAGTCCGCTGTAGTCGAGCGTGTCGGCCCGGATGCCGGAAGCAGCGCTGGTGAATGCGAGGCCTGCGTGGCTGGTACCGTCGCTGTAGCCAGGGACCGCAATCAGCGTACCGACCGAGGCTGTCAATGTGCCGAACGCTGGCGCATTCGCCGGCACCGTCGCAAGATCCGCAGAGTCTGCATCGCTGAATCGCAGGGTCTTGCCATCGGCCGTAATGCGATCTGCGCGGCGATCCTCAGGTGCGGCAAGACCAGAAGCCGCGGCGAACGCAATCTGTTCATCGAGGTCGCGATCGCGATCCAGCACATCTGCGTCGTAGCCGTAGACTCCATCGGCCAGCACACCGACGCCGCCGACGGGCGTGCCGTCCTTGTAGAGCGGGAACCCGCCAGGATCCGCGGCCAGTCCGAGTGGTGAGCGATGCGGGCCCGGTGTCGGCGCTGCGCCGCTGGCGCGCGCGGCAAGATCCGAGCACGGCAACTGCGAGAACTGCACGCCTGACAAAGGGCCGCCCGGCGTGAGCAGTTCACCAGGATTGAAATGTTCCTGCACGATCTGGCTGGCGGTGCGCGTACTGAACGCGTTGCCCTCGCTGGACAGATACGCGCCGGTGATCGCCTTGGCGATGGCGCCGAGGGACGCGGGCACGATGTTGACGCCTTCGAGACCGCCCGTGACGGTGCGCCCGCCGCCGTTCGCCTGGATACTGCCAATGGTCATCGAGTTAGCAGCACCGGCCATGCGATACACCGCGAGTACATTGCCGACCCGGTCCACCACCGCGATCGTCGCGCGCGCATTGCGCGCCTGCGCCTCGGCCACCGCTTGCGCCAACACGCGCTGCACATCGCTCACGCTGAGAAAGCTCGCGGCACCCACGCACGAACCGCTGCATTCCCGCGCCAGCGGTGCTGTTGCCGGATCGACCGGCGTACTGCCGCCTCCGCAGGCGGCCAGCAACGCGGCGGCAAACGCGAGTCCCGCCTGCGCTCGACATTGTTTTCTGGACATGGTCATCGCCGCCGCGCTGCCGCTGTTGGCGCAGCGCGCACCGGGCCTGCTTGCCAGAGCGGATACTGCCCGCTGTGGAAATCGTG